>NC_006393.1 GCF_000011085.1 Haloarcula marismortui ATCC 43049 | reverse complement strand
AGTCCTCACAAGGAAGCGGTAGGATAAATCTGATGTGTCTACGACCTGCTCCGTCCTACCAGATAACGCTACGGTCGAACAGGTCTTCAAAACGCTGGACACCGAGACGACGGCGCTGTTCGAACACTTGGATCTATCGTTTCTTGTGGACTATCCCGTGTTCGCCCCGATCCGAGGGGGCGAACACGGGTTCACAAGCCACCAGAACTCCTGAAAGGCGTCCTTCACTGCTTCTATCACGACATCTACGGTCCGCGTCCGACTGCGCGAGAACTCCACAACGAGGATGTCTGGCGGCAGTATGGCTTCGAGAGTCCGCCGTCCCGGCGGACACTCTCACGGTTCATCACTGACTTCGAACTTGTCGCAGAGGACGTGTTCATCGGCTTAGACATCAGTAAGTGGGTTGTAGGGGTTGCAGTCTGCACAGGGGGTTTTGCGCTGCCTGACGACGACCGGCGAGAGGGCGGGGCCGGACTTGCCACAGTCCTCACACTCCATGGCTGGCCCTCCCGTCTATCCGCTGTCGTTCAGTACCGGTCACGTCCGTGTAAGCCACGGCAACGGGACACTCACGCGCCATCTGTTCCCTCCGACGATTCACTGTAAGCTTGCTCTAGGCCCGCCAGCGTTTCTTCGATATCGAGGACGATCCGTGCATCTGCGCGGCTGAATGCATTCAGGTCCACAGCAGCCACGGCAGCCCGAGCCTCCGCAAGCTGGTCGGCTGGGGTCGTCACGCTGCTCCTCCTGTGCGTAGCGTCTCGTCTTGTTCAGCCCCAGCACCCTGGGTAACCGCCCTGCGCTCGATGACAACATCCCGGGCATAGTCACCGCGGCGGTGCTGGTCGTAGTAGTTCTCGATGGTGGGGAACTCAGCCGTCGACTCGGTGTAGTGTTCCAGCTCACCGAACATGTAGCGGAGTCGCCACAGGTCGGTTTCTGTCGACGCTGTCTCGGTCGTAGTGCCCGGTGGTGGGTCGGCGCGGGCCATTAGGCACCCCCTCCTTCGAAGGGGCCAGGACGGCTACTGGCGCGTTCAACAAGCGCACACTCTGTGTGGGGAACGGTGAACGACAGTAACTCGTTAGTCCGGCCGATGGCCTGCGCCAGTTGCTGGCGTGTAGCCGTGTCGGGTTCGGACGCCCGCAACCGCTGGAGCGTGTCCGTCGCCAAGTCGGCCAGCAAGATGCCCGTGACGTGCTCATCGTTTGCGCGACAGACGAACAACAGCGGTTCACTGTCGGTGGTCGTGATGGCGACGATCTCGCCAGCAGTTGGGCGAGTAGTCATTGGCCGACCTCCGGCTGAGATGGGTGCCCGATGTGTTGCTGGCAGCGTCGTCCCGACCCGCGGTGTGATAATTGTCTGCCAAGACGACTTTTACAGATTGTGACCAATCGAGCGGATAGGTTCCGAAGTCCAGCTTGCTGGTCAGTACGCCCTCTCGATGGGCTTGCCCGGACTGGGTTCGGAACCAGTCGGTACAGGCGACGACGGCGAATGGTGGCCGACGCGCTCGCCACACTGAACGCGCCCCCCGGCCGGCCACCATTCCGCCGCCGACCGAATACTGTCGTTGCTGTTGGATTTCTTGCTGTGTCTGTGCGACTGTTGGCACATAGAGTGTCCAGCGTGTGTGTTTGGAGCTGGACAATCTGGAATGTATCCGATGACATAGCGTAAGTGTTTTGTCTGGTGAATGTCTTTCTATACAATGGGTTCTGGTCCCCGCTCCGGATCCCCCTGATAGCCAGTTGCGCTACCGCGGACTTCGGGTCCAGGACCCGTCGTCGTGGATGACGATTTCGAATGGTGCACACGCCACTTCCCCCCACACACCCACTTCCTTCCGGCTGCCCACCATTCTCGTTCCGTGGCTGTCCTTGATAGCGAGACGACAGTCTACGGGACGGCGACATCGCTGATCGCTGCCACCAGGCTCGAATGTAATGAGTTCTATCACGTTGCTGGCGTACGATTGTGCGACTATCGGAAGCGTTTTGACTGGGACTCGTCGCATGTCCTGATGGGCTCTGGTCTCCGCTCAGCATCCTCATAGGACTCAATCGGTCACCCAAGTAGTCCGGGTCCAGAGCCTGTCGCCGATTTCGGCGATCTTGGATGGGTTGCGACACGCCATTTGCCCATGGCTGTCGCCCATTCTGTTATCGGATCACCTGCCAGCGGCTTCGAACACGCCCGCCAGCGGCATCTGCGATTCCATAAAAACGATCAACTATAGCACTGCCATCCGTCTTTAGTTAGTCGAGGAACCGCGTGACAGCAGCGGCTTATCGAGGATTGTTTGGGGAAGGAATGAGGAAGCCGAGTCTGTGCACGACAACGGCTCCTCGTCTCGGATTATGCGTCGGCTCACTACACTGTTTCCTTCTGAGTTCCTCGAAGAGCACGCCGAGGAACTCGGCGTGGTCGAGCGTGACCGTAACCCCCAGATACCTGTCCTCGTATGGGCGCTCGTGTTCGGCTTCGCCGCCGGCGAGAGCCGAACACTCGCTGGGTTCAGACGCAGCTACAACTCTACAGCCGACGAGACGATCTCTCCCGGTGGATTCTATCAGCGGTTGACGCCGATGCTGGCGAAGTACCTCCGCGACCTCGTCGAGCACGGCCTCGACGAGGTCGCTGTTCCCGATACTGTTGACGCTGATATCGGCCGATTCTGCTGTGTTGACTTGATGGAAACACTGCTATCCCAAGAGAGCGTGAACTAAGACATGGGGCGCAAGAGACCGACCGCTATTCCGTGCCATCGAGCACGTCGTGTTGACTGGTCCGTGTGCGAAGGAAGCCGAGTCATGGGCGTTACAGCCCGGATGCCGCGCCCCGCGGCATCCGGGAAAGCCCGAATAGGTGAATCTCTGCTTCACGCACTGGCGTCCCGGGTGAACAGACAATGTACCTCGGAATTGATGTCCACAAACAGTACGCACAGGTGGCAGTAATGGATGAGGCTGGTGAGATCGTCGAAGAGGTTCGCGTCGAGAACGCGAACCTCGACGACCTCGCCCAGCGATACGCTGGTGCTGAAGCCGCAATCGAAGCGACCAGCAATTACTACCACATCCACGATACGCTGTCGGAACATTTGGATGTGACTGTCGCTCACCCGAAGGAGCTGAATCAGATCGCTGACACCGACAAGAAAACTGATCGCGTCGACGCTAAAGAACTAGCGCGGATGGTACGGCTGAACTCTGTCCCTGAAAGCTATGTTCCAACCGACGAAGTCAGGGAAGCCCGCGCACTCGTGCGGGGGCGACAGACGTTAGTCGAAAACCGTACCAAATACGCCAACAAGATCCACGGGCTCCTTTCCGACCACGGTATCATTGAGGACGTGAAGCCGTTAACCATAGAGGGACGAGAGTTCCTGCGGGAACTCTCGATCCCGTCACCATGGGACTCGTTACTAGAGTCGTACATCGAGTTGATTGAGACGCTCACCGAGGAAATTCAGAACCTCGAAGAACGATCGAAGAGCGCGCTGGGTCTCTGAAGGAGACCCAGCTGCTGATGACGATTCCCGGCGTGAGTTACTATACGGCGTTGTCGATTTACGCCGAGTTAGGCGAGATCAGTCGGTTTGACGGTGACAAATCGGTCGTCAGTTATGTCGGATTGAACCCGGTGATCCGCGAGTCAGGCGACTCGCGGATCGAGGGGAGTATTTCGAAACGTGGATCCGGTCGTGTCCGGTGGTTGCTCGTCCAGGCTGCAAATACAGCAGTTCACACCTGTAACGATGAGTATCTAAGCCGTTTCTATGAGCGGCTAGCAAGCCGGAAGAATTCACAGAAGGCGATCGTAGCCTGCGCTCGGAAAATGCTGGTGTCGATTTACCACATGCTAGACCGAGGCGGGGTGTACGATCCACCTGATGTGAGTGCGTAGACGAGGGAACTGAGGGCCGCCGGGCGGGCGGCCCTCAGTGGTCGGTCGGGGCCAGCGTTAGCGACAGCTATCGCCGTATCGCGACCGCACCGCCTGAAGATATCCGCCGCCTGCCGGCTGGGAGAACGGCAGACCACAGTACGGCGAAACTATTTTTTCGAAAACGGTGGTTTGTGTAGACAGCAGCGTTTCCATAGGTGAATAGCGCCCTCTGAGCGAGGATAATGATCCCCTCAATCTGTGGCGAGTGGTGTCAGCTCCTCACGGCCCCGCTCAGCGAGCGACCGGGCACGAAGAAACCACTATTCAACAGAGCAGCCGATTCAGGGACGTTATGACCGCTGATGGAACGGTGTTGCGGTTGCATGAGTTCCTCTCTGATGAGTTCTAAGCCCGTCACGAGGAGCAGGCTGGAGCACGGCTCCACCTGCTCCACAACGCCACTGACCAGACAATTGAACGGATCGACGTAACTGACGAGAAAACGCATGACAGCACACTGTTCAAGACAGGATCGTGGCTGCAAGGACGGCTAGTTCTGTTCGATCGCGCGTACTTCAAGTACCGCCGCTTCGCGCTGATCGACGAGAACGACGGCTACTTCGTGAGCCGGCTGAAACAGAACGCGAATCCGGTGATAACGAGGGAATTGCGGGAATGGCGCGGGCGCGCCATTCCCTTAGAGGGGGAGCAGATCCACGATGTGGTCGGTGACCTCCCGCGGAAGTACATCGACGTAGAGGTCAAAGCAGAGTTCAAGCGCGGGCAGTACGAGGGAACGCGGTCGCTGGATGCGAAGCGGTTCCGCGTCGTCGGCGTCCGCGACGAGGACGCCGACGACTACCATCTCTACATCACGAATCTGCCGCGAGAGGAGTTTCTCCCTGCTGGTCTAGCAACGTTGTGTCGGTGTCTGTGGGAGGTAGAAACACTGTTCCGTGAGCTGAAGACGCAGTACGAACTGGGCGAATTCGACACAAGCAACACGGCTGTCGTGGAGATTCTGCTGTACGCAGCGTTGCTGTCACTGCTGGTGAGCCGTGAACTGTTGGATCTGGTCACCGAGCAGGCCGACGATGAGATCGTGTTTCCGCCGGAACACTGGGCGGCGACCTTCTGGTCGCACGCCCAGTTCATCCTCCACGAACTCGGTGAGTACCTCGGCTACTCGCCACCGCCGCTGTTGGAGCGGCTGATCGAAGATGCACAGAAGATCCACCAGCAACGACCGATCTTACAAGAGACGCTCGCTACCGCGGCGCAACCGAGGTGTGTGGCCTAACTAAAGACCAATGACAGCACTGCTATCAGAGGATAGGTTCTGCCCCGCGCTCCATGTTTCCCCGATAGCCGGTTGACGAAGCGAATGTGTTGGGTGCAGGACCTGTCGCCGGGAACGGCAATATTGGGTGGTGCGAGGCACGCCGGGGTCTTCCGGCTGCCCACCATTCTGCGGTGCACAGTTTGAGAACCCTGTCGCCGTCAGGCGATGCTGGTCGGTGTGATTGTCTCGAGAACAATATTGTAGCAAACCGACAGACACCGCGGGGATATCGCAGCCGTTTTTATCACCACCCGTGTCAGCGGCAGGTGGGCTCTGGCCTCTGTCAACTCGCGTTGGATGTGTCCATCCCTCAGGTTGTGGCAGGGTCGGAGCTCGTTGCCGATCTCGGATGGTGGCTTCCACCCCACTTCTCACACCCCCAAGATGCCCACCATTCTGTTGCTGTAGACAGGAAAGTCGTCGCACCCGCTGGTGGCTATCTGCGTGACGGTCACGGTCCAGCGCCGCGTTGGAACCTGACTGTCCGAAGAGTCGGGGGGCCAGAAGTGTGTCGCTGTGTCGCAGGGCTGAAATAGAATTATTACTGGGTAGTTCATACGAGAGAAACGAGTTCTGATTGCCGCCACAGGCTGGGCCACATCGCGGCGTCACTCTGGCCGAGCCGTGTGCGGGGCAAAGAACCCGCTTGTGCCTCCGACATTCGGGTGGCACAGCAGGTGCCCAGTGCCACCTGGCCTCCGTTTCCCGGCAGTCGGGTAAAAACTGCGTGGTATTTTTCTTGGCTTGTATGCCCGGAACGAACGTCATTGTCGCCCCTCCCCAGCAACGGATCGGGGGTAGATCACACGGCCGTGTCTCCGATATTACCACCATCCTATCGGTTGGTTCAGTTCTAGAGCCCGCTTTTTGCGACGCTGCTGGATGTGTTCTGCTCCAAAAGTAAGCATTAAATTATATTTATCATTGCCACTTACGCAAGAAGTGCCAGCACAAAGTTGTCCACTTTGTCCTGGATACTTGTCAGAGGCACGAGAGCTGGTCCGTCGTCGCGGGCGGCGGACTACCTTCCAACTCGGACTTTGAGGGAGTCCCTGCGAGTAACTGTTTTGTGTGAGATGTGCGTATATTTCAGTAGGATACCAGTCGGTCATCACCTGCCCAGTGATTGTGTGCCTCTGACAGCATCGGCCGACTGGGTCCCCGTCTTTGCCCGCTGAGCGACGGCGCTGCGTGAGTTGTTGGGCATTACTGCGCACCTCCAGTGACGGGTCGAGGCAGTTCACACAGGCCGGCGAGTGTTTCGGCCTGGCGGTAGAGCGTGTCTTGGCCGGCGTCGGTTAGCGTATAGGCGTTGGTGCGAGCGTCGAGTTCGTCGCGGTTGACGAGGCCCTTATCGGTGAACTGGTCAAGATTCTGGTAGAGCCGGCTGTGGTTGATGGGGTCGGCGTAGCGCTCGTTGAGGTAGCCCTTGAGCGCGAGGACATACGGATCATCGTCGACGGCGGCGATAGCTTCTAGGAGATTGCGCTGGAAGCCCGTCAGGTCGTGGTAGGTCGTCATCGGTCGCCTCCCAACTCGTCGGCGTCGGCCCGCCGCAGCGTCGCTGGTTCGGGCTGGTAACAGTCACCTTGCACCAAGAGATCCAGCAGGGCCGTCAGCGCCCGATCGGCTCCGTACTCCCGGGCGAGCGTGTCCAGTACGTCCCCAGCGGGTGCACCGTGGCCTCTTGATCAGTTCCTATTAGAAGGTAGCATCCAACGGGAGAAGCTATGTCGACTTATCGACTTGTGCCCAGATGAGATACTCCAGATTAAAGTAGCGGATCGTATTTTGACCTCCTCACCCGCCTGAAGTCGGGGTGAATCCCGACCGCACCGCAAGCGTTGGGATATTAGGGTTCGCGCGTCACTCGGCGGGTGCTCGCGGTTGGAATCCGCGAGTCCGGCTGAATTGAATGACGCAAGGCTGGGCCAAACAGCCGTTACCGCTACCCCCCAGTGGAGGGGTCACGGGTAGCGTTTTCTGTCTGATGTTATCGGCTCCATTCACGTCGCCGTGTGCGACAATGCCACAGCAGTCACACTTCCACAGTCCACGTTCAACACGGCTGTCTTCATCTTCGTGTCCACAGACACTACACGACGATGACGTGCCACGTTCGTCGGGCATTTCCACCTCGATGCCACGTTCACGAGCTTTGTAGTCGATGAGGTTCATCAATCGCTTATACGCCCAGTTGTCGAGGCGTTTGTTGCCGTGTCTGCCCCAGTCGTCTTCATCGACACCACTTGGGTCGCCCACAAGAATAGTGCCAACGTCGTGGTCAACACACCGCTCAACAATGTCCTTCGACAGGGCGTGAAGGAAGTGGTCTTTACGCCGCGACAGCTTTTCACGCGCCCACTGTGCTTTCTGACTGGGGCCGTGCGGGCCTTCTGTCTGGTACTCTTCTTGCTGGAAGTAGTGCTTGTCTTCGCGCAACGTGTCGCCCGGATACAGCAGGGCGTCGTCAGGGAACGCGACAGCGGCGGGATTGCAGATGCCAAGGTCAACGCCTGCCGTCTTCTCATCGGGTGACTCTGCGGTAATTTCCGTCTCACAGACGACGTGCAACTCCCATCGACGCTTCGCACTGTTGTAGACAGCACGAACCTGCTGGATGTTCTCCAAGTTAACTGCTGGTGGTGTCTGGTACTCGCAAAGGATGAAATCACGTCCGTCTTTGTGGTTTTTCCCTTTGCTCAGGCGGATTCTGTCGTGTTTTGTGTCGTGGCGAATGCCTTTTTTCTTCCACGTTACCGTTGAGCGGGGATGTTCTTCGTGGACTCTGTTGCCGTCGCTGTCGTAGTAGTTGGTTTTGCGGTAGCCCGGTGGGTTGTCCCGGTCGTCGTCGGAACCAAACCACGAACTGAACGCTTCGGAAAGCTCTTCAAGAACTTTCTGGCTGGACTGGCTGTGCAGTCCCTTGTATTTTGGATGGGTTTTCAGCTCGCGTTTGAGTTCCTTTTCGTCGGGTATTTCGCGGGTTTCGTCCCACTGTTGTCGGGCGTAGTAGAGTGCAACGTTCCAGAGTTTGCTGGCCGACCAGCCGTGTCTGTCCAGCACACCAGCCACTTGTGAATGGTTGGTGATGCGACAGACATAGGTGCGGGGCACTGTCCAGTTGAGCGAGTTTGCGAAGCGGGGTGGTCTTAGTGAGTGTTGGCAATGAAACTCGCTGACTTGTCCAGAGCGTTAGACGAGGACAGTCAAGTTGTTTAACAGAACGAGCCCACCCCGACACAGGTCTGGCGATTTGGGATGGGTCTCCATTCGGCGTAGACTGTCCTCATGGCGCGGTTTTGACTTGGGTTAATACGTTGTCTGAAGCCCAAAGCGACCACCGACTGCGGATCCGCCGCGGGGTCCGTTCGGAGCGGCGTTCTTACATGGGCTCACTCAGAAACACGATATCGCCGAGTCAGTGTTTCTCGTCAATGCTGGTAGCCATCTGACTGTGCTCTCACATCAGGATTTGAACGGTCCGCTTGATTACAGTTTCCGGAACCACATATAAACTGGTTCTTTACTGTGACCATGCGAATCGACCGCTTCTACCCTTTCTGGCGGGGTAGTCAATTAAGTGCGAAGCAGTGGCTATGATGACTCAATTGAGAGTACCAGAGGCAAACTCTAGACCGCTTTGCGACACAATCAAAAAATGGAGCGTTAAAGACTGGAACGAGTCCAGTTAGTTATCGCGGCGAACAGCGAGGAGTGCAGCAGCAACGAGCGCGATGAGCGCGATGGCTGCCGTGAAGCCAGGACCACTTGCTTCGGTCGTGGCCTCTTCAGTCTCCGTGTCCGGCTCCGGCGTCTCCGTGTCCGGCTCCGGCGTCTCCGTGTCCGGCTCCGGCGTCTCCGTGTCCGGCTCCGGCGTCTCCGTGTCCGGCTCCGGCGTCTCCGTGTCCGGCTGCTCTTCCTCTAGCGAGCCTGCCTCAACGACAGTGACACTGGTCCGATCAGTGTTGTCACCGTCGTCAGCTTCGACGGTGTAGTTGCCGGGCTCAATGTCGACATCGGATAGGTCAACATTGACAGACCACTGGCCGTCGGAACCCCACTCGTCGGTGCTTTCGACAGTGACGGACTCGTCCTCGCTGTTGAGGATTTCAACCGTGATCGTGTTATCGTCTGGAACACGATTGGTATTACCCTGCACTTCCAGAGTGCCATTGGCCTCAACTGGACTGCTAACAGACTCAATAGTCGTCAATCCGTCCGTAAGACGGAATTGCTCATTCACAATGAGGTCATCACTAGCAGTGTCATCAACAGTGTTTGCCAAGATCTGCTCACGGACTTGGTCACCAGTGCTGCTACCGCCAGCATAACCGGTTTCAATCGTGTTTACGAACGCACTGTCGCTGGAAGTACCGGTATCACCGTATTCACCGTCACGTCCAGACGACAGGATATGTGCAGTGACAGTGCCCTCACTAAGGCTCGTGATGTCGATATCCTCTTCGCTGAAGCTATCGTCATCGTCAACCGAAACTACCTGAGCGGCGGCATTGCCTCGCGAGTCAACGAATGCTACGATGACATTGTCTTTACCAGGTGCCTGTCCATCAACGTCAATCTGGCCATCATCACTTGCAATCTGGCCGTTGTACGTTGTGAACGTGCCATTCAGGGCAGTGTCAGTAACACGGAGCGCAGTAGCCCCACTGACACCACTATTGAAGTCAGAAGTGGTTAGCGTGTCGTCAACTGTACCGTCGGAGTCAAGATCGGCGTCTTGAACATCAATTACTCCAATCCGGTAGCTCCCCGGAAGGCTAACGATGCTGTTGCCACCCTTGCTCCCTTGGCTGAGGACGACATCTTCTTCGCTGAACGTGTCGTCGCCGTCAACGCTGACGGTGTTTGACCCATCGATTTCGATGAGTTCGTAGTCGTTGTTGTCGCGAGCGTACAGTGCAACTTGGTCCACTCCCTGGTTTGCTGTCCCATTCACATCGATCTGTGAACCGGTAATATACGCTCCAGAGGGACTATCAAGCGTGATTTCACCCTCAACAACGTCGAAGGACTGATCATCGTCTGTCTCAAGTAGGTCAGTTACGATGGCGTCTTCGCTATCGTCTGTACCATCGCCATCGGTGTCTCGAACCGTGACACTACTCGCGTGCGACCCACCGCTAGCGTAGCCATCGTTGCTAGAATCACTTGCAGGATATAGTTCCACGTCAACAGAACTGTCGTCAAGGAACTGTGTTTCGATGGAACCAACACCGCTACCACCGTCAATCTCGACGACACCGTATGCGTACCGGGTCACATCGGCGACCTCTTGATCTGAGCCAACGTTACTAGCGACCGTGCTAGCACTAACGGGCCCCGTGTTGTCGACAAGTCCAACTTCTTGTACATCGCCAACATTACGGAAGATGCGACTAGCTTGGTCAGCCGTGATCCCATCACGGAATTCACTGGACTCAACTAGGACAACATGGTAATTCCCTTCAGGACTGTTCTCAACATTGAACTGGAGGTTTTCTCCCTGCACAACCTCATCATTGTCGAGGTTCAGCGAAGCCTGCTGATCGCTGGTAATGTTGACCGTGACAGTCTCTGAGGCGTCGCCGAAGGTCAGGTCCTCGGTACCTTCAACTGTAATAGTGTACTGTCCTTCATCAATGTCAGTGGTGTCAAGCTCCCAGCCGACATCGAAGTCGCCATTCGAGCCTGAGGCACCATTATCATTGTTGCGGTCTGCAGTCGGGAGACCGGTTTTTTGCACAACAATTTCGTTGGTGACTTCCAGACCGTTTTCGTCCTCAACAGTAATCTCGAGATCCTCTGCTTCTTGGAAGTTGTAATCAGCACGCACGAATGCATCAGGGCCGGAAGATGATGTCTGCAGGGTACTCCCGGTTACGTCACCACTGCCACCGTTTTGTACCTCAACGCTGGTAACTCGTGGCGTTTGCAGAGTTACGCCATCAGTGCCAGAATTGCCATCAAAGGTGTAGCTACCGGTAGGCTGATCCTGTGGGATTGGGTTCCCGAGCAGAATACCAGAGTTGTCTCCTGACACCTTCTGAAGTTGGCCAATATCAGTGTTGCTCCCGAAGTTACCGCCGTCCTCAAGATCCTCCTCACCTTGGAAGACAACTGCACCAGGGCCGACTTGGCCAACGCTGTCGCCGTTGCCGCCGCCATTACTGTCAGTTGGTCCTGTACTATACGTGAAACCTGCACCGCGGTTTGCGGCTGCAGCAGCTCCTGAAAACGCTACGGCGGCCGCAAATACGGACATCACCATAAGCGCAGACAGGAACACTGCGTTAATTTTTTGTTTTGTATTTGTCATAGTTTGTCTGTTGCAATCGCCACCAGCAGTTTTCATTTGCGCTTGACCGGTGACACAACAGTCACGTGCACACCAAGCCTTTCGCCTGACTTACTCACTACTGACAGCATGGTAGGGGTACGGGCTAGACAAACGCGAGTGTTTATAAATACTTTGTGTTCTGTGAAGAGGGCTCAATTGAATCCGACGAATTTCGGCGTTTCAGCGTTCAATTGCCTGCTCCACGTTGTAAACGCCGGCTATGAGCGTTATCTCCCGGAACTGGCGGAACCAGTCACGCGCTCGGACGGCGGATAGTAGTTAGGACAACCATGCGTCTTTAGCTAAGCCTCACCCCTTGGTTGTGTAGCGGTAGCGAGCGTCTCCTGTAGTATCGGTCGTTGCTGGTGGATTTTCTGTGCATCTTCGATGAGACGCTCCAACAGCGGTGGTGGCGAGTAGCCGAGGAACTCACCCAGATCGTTGAGGATGAGCTAGGCGTGCGACCGGTAGTACCTAGCGTAACTTTTGAAGATAGCCACCGAGATAGTTGTCGATCCAAGAGGCCGCGAAACTCAGCTGAGCTGTGAGCTTCTCAAAGAGTTCGGTGAGGAGAGCGCGGTATTTAGTAGTTCAGACAAGGATTGGGGACTAGTCATAGATTCTGCTCTAACGCGATTAGACGCTTTTAGAGGCTCTCTGCAGAAAGTAATTACTACCTCAGTCGAGGTAGATAGAGCGATAGTGCGTGGTCACGGTCTCACTCAGTGGTTCTATTCACGGCGTAGATAATCTAAGAGGCCTATTTTCAGCACCCACACATAAATGGCGAATCGGGAATCTGAATTTTCACAGAACAAGAGGAAGAAGCTCTCTACACCTCATTTCCCATCCCTGTTCCCACCTCTGACCTGAATCACTATCTGCCGCGCTCTCCACAATCAACGGTGACGCTTCCCATTTCAAACTCTTCCAGATCTGCTCGATCGGGTTGAGATCAGGTGAGCCAACGGGCAGAAACACGAGGTCAATTCCGAGTTGATGGGCTCGCTTGCGCGTGTGTTCGCACACGTGAGAAGAGAAGTTATCCAAGACGAGCAGATTCGTTCTTTCTCCTGATTACTCGGAAACTGAACGACACTCTCACCAGAGATGGCATAGAACCCGACCGCTGGTTCGTCTAACTTCACCAGCGGTCGGGTGATGTGAGGGTCGTCGACGGTGTAGAGTCGCTGTGAGTTGTCCCACGGTTGCGGATGCGATGTGTCGAAAAATCCAAGTACAGTTCCACCGTCCGTACGGATCTCTTCGTCGACGATCCAGCCTTCCTCGTTGTCTCCATCGCGTTTGTTGTGCGGCTCATCATAACCCTCGTCGAACGCGTCGGCGACGCGTTCGTCGAGTATCTCTTCAGCATTCTCTGGCCGTGATGGGCGCTTAGTCTGCGGAATTGCGTAGGAGAGGCCGAGCTTTTCGAGGAATGTAGTGAGATGAGCGGGATGAAATTCAACGTCGAATTCCTCGTTGATGAGGTGCTGTATCTCCTGTTTCTTCCACGGTTGGCCCTCACGGAGCAGTTCTAGGAGGCGTTGCTGTTGTTCTTCGCCGAGCTTCGGGGGCCTGCCGCCCCCGAAGTTCGGCATCAGGAGTCCGAGACCGCCCTTGTTCCATCGGCGAGCCCAGCGTGTTCCTGTCGCGGAGGATCTGCCGACGTCGTCGGCAGCGTCCTCCAAGGTTGCACCCTTGTAGAGCCGCTTAACGAAGATCAACCGCTCAGTGAGTTTTTCATCCGTAGACTCTGCGAGGAGTCGATCGAGATCGTCCTCACTGAGGTGACGGACGATCTCTTTGCGGCGATCTCCAGACATATCCACACATCAAACTCTACCTTCATAACTTCCACTAGGCACTATCGTCGGGGCGAACACGTCGAACTCTTCGAGAAACTCGAAGGAGAGGTGCTCGAACAACGCAAGCGTCTCTGTCTCCACGACATTGAAGAACGACTCGACCGAAGGATCATTTTGCAGGGTCGCTGAGTCCATACCACCTCAGCATTCACCCTGCTCTTTGGTGTGTTAACTGTTCTATGACACCCTCAGGCTCGTAAGATATCGCTTACGTGTTCACGCGAGCCAACGTCCCAACTGAACATGGTGAGGACACCAATGAGCAACTCAGAACAACGGATATCGACTGAGACAGCACTGCAATTACTGACTAAGCAGGAGCGACGACAGATCCTCCGTCACGTGGCTGAGGCGTCCGATGGAACGACTGTCGACAAACTCACGCAGCATCTGCGAGGGTTAGATTCACTACAACCAGACGGTAACGGCCCCACGCGATCTTGGGACAGCGACCTTCATCACCTTCACCTACCGAAGTTACAAGAAGCAAACGTGCTCGAGTACGATACTAACCGAGGCACCGTGCATCGGAGCCGAGAGTTCCAAACTGTTTTCTCCTTGCTTGAGGTCATCGACGACCACAGAAAAGATACATGGCTAGCTAACTCCTGATTACTCATTTGC
This sequence comes from Haloarcula marismortui ATCC 43049, assembly GCF_000011085.1. Lineage (NCBI taxonomy): Archaea > Methanobacteriati > Methanobacteriota > Halobacteria > Halobacteriales > Haloarculaceae > Haloarcula > Haloarcula marismortui. Next base: position 118,607 of record NC_006393.1, on the reverse strand, counting down.
TCGATAGACTGCAGAACTTATCCGCTATCTTCTTCTCTAGAGTTTCTCTCGACGTGGACTTCGATACTTCCATCCCCGCTCATCGAGACAGCGGTGTCTGCGTACCGGAAGGAGATTGTTACTGATGATGGCTGTCCATTGAGCAGTGTATCGAGTGCACTGGCATCGATCGTCTCGTGCAAGGGTGGCAGGTCAGTCATTTCACGATTGGTAGCCGCTGCGACTGCTTCGACGGTCGCAACACTGGGGCGATCCGATTCCTTCCAGTTATCACGTACTGTAGTGGAACCTGTATCTTCGCTTTCGGGTTGATCGGCTGGACCTGAGCCACTTTCCTCATTTGTATCGTCGTGCATTTTCCATCACTGGTTGTGGTAGGGAGAAGCAACAGCAGCGGAAACCGCTATGACTTCAGGTGTCATCTCTACGATCTGGGCTGGAATAACATTGTTGTGATTGTCTGAGTGACTGCTTAGTGTTCATTCGCGGTTGTTGGCAAGCTGCCAGGCGAACAGCGCTTTCAGCACGACAACAAGGCTGTTGCTCTGCCCCGTGCCCCAGATAGCGGTTTCGTCGGAGGGCTCAAGTGAGTAGCCACCATTGGCGCCGACGAGCACACTCACGAGCGTTTTTTGTTGGTCTATCATGAGTAGGCGACCAGCAGGCGTATCCGACCACTCCCACGCCGATTCGAACAGTTGCGCGTCAGGGACGTCCCGTTCGAGCTGGGCTTCGACGGATTGTGACATCTCTGCGAGCCGAATTGTGACCCCACGGTCGCTGGCGGTCGAGAGGGATTCAGCGATTTCGTCGGTCAGTAGCTCTTCGGCAGTCATGTAAACGACCTCATCATCAGCAGACGAGATGAAATCCACTACGCGTCCGGTCACGGTATCCCGGCCGGTTACCGTCCAGACACCTTGCTGTTCAGTGCTACGATTCGCTGATGCAAGCCGGTCGAGCGCGTTTGTCAGAACCGTCACCCGGTGGTCGTACTCCTGTTCGAAGTGACGGCCAGCCGTCTCTGTCGAAATGGCCCAATATCGCCGGGGACTCGACTGTTTCACGTCGACGAGACCGCGGTCACGGAGCTCGTCAGCTGCGTCGTAGACGCGAGTTCGGGGGACATCGGCAACTTCACTCACGTCCTGCGCAGTCCCTTCGCCGAGACTGATAAGTGCGACGAATGTCCGGGCGGCGTAGGTACTGAGGCCGAGTGCTTTGAGCTGTTTGACGGCCGTAGATCGTGCTTGGTCGGATAGGTCGTCGGACATTGACTCGTCACCAGTCTCGTGAAACCCACCGTGGTGACCGTCGAGTTTCCCTGTCAGCTCGTGTTGGATGACGCGGCTCCATCCTTCCGAGAGTTCCTGCTTGATTGTCTTTCCCCACCGGACGATCGGCATCACGTACGCATAGTTGTAGGCTTGAAGCAGCGTGAGACACTTGCTATCGTAGAATCCTCGGTCCAGATAGACGGCCTTGACCTCAGCGTCAAGGCCGTCGAGGAGACCAAGAAACTCAGCGAGGACACTGCTGGCGGTGTCGCCGTCAACGAGACGGCGCACCGCCAGCGTATATCGCTTATTTTTCACACGCGCGTAGAGTGTCGCATAGGCGTGGAACGCTGTGGTTCCACGCTTTGCCTCTGAGTGGTAGAGGCCATCTGTCTCGTCCTCGTCACCGTAGTAGGGCCGCAGGTGGAGGTCTGCGACGACCTCCACCTGCTCGGGGAGAACCTCTAGAACGTCCTTTTGCAGGAGTGCGTTCCCGACTTGTTCAACCGACGTTAGCTCGAACTTCTCGCGGAGGTGGTACAGAATCGTGTTTTGATGGGGAGAATCTTCGCTGGTCTCACAGAGTTCAGATACCGAGGTCCCGTCGGAGCAAGCGCCGACGAGGACCTCGTAGATATCCTCAGCATCGATTTCAGCATTAGCGCCAAGACCGAGATCAACTTCCTCGTCAAGCGGTTGACGAGGAAGTTAAGTAGCTGGTCTTCGTGGATTTCACCGTCTGCTTGCTTGGTATTAGGCACATCTTCAGCAAGCAGACCTCTCAGCTAACCGGCTTCGTGAAGTACTGACAGTAGGTCAAGTCGGTCAAAGACGTTGTCAACGACGTGTTCGAGGTCGGTGAGAAAGCGATCGGCCGCGTCTCTCGACGGCGGTCGATCGAACCCGCAGCTCAGCCAAACGACCGTGTTCCGAAGCTCTCGCTCAACGGGACGAATCCCGTAGATGTCGTGGTAGTAGCAGTGGAGGAAACCACGCATCATCTCTGGAGTTTCGTGATCGCGTGTTCGCTCCGTCTCCGCCGGGGCAAACACGTCAACTTCTTCGAGAAACTCCGAGGAAGGGTGTTCAAACAACGCTAGCGTCTCGGTCTCCGCGACATTGAAGAACAACTCTACTGAAGGGTCTCCTTGCAGGGAAGCTGAACTCATCTACCTCAGCGTTCACCCTGCTCTTTGGTGTGCCACTCGTTTTATAACACCCCCCTAATCAACTATACTGTCCTGTATAGCGACCGCGCACCCCGACCACAGCCACGACGCCCTCGGCATCAACTTGTCCTACAGTAAGGATTGCTGACGTATCTCTTTGGCATCGACATCCTGCGGAACGATAGAGACGAAATTCACAGTTGTAACACGCAGAAGTCCACCGCTAGGAGCGGGTCGCTGACTCTACAAATAGCTCTGTTTGAATATACTCAATAAGATTCTGACGTAGCTGCTGGAACGGCGCACGCTTTCGAGTTGACCCTTGCATAAGTATTCCATTTAGTATTGCCAATATGAACTCAGCTGTTTCCTCCGGCTCAACTGGCTGAAATACTCCCTTATCAATCCCTGCGTCGATAATTACCGCTATCTGTTTGACGAAGCGCTTGTCTGTCCTTGTGATACGTTCTCTATACTTAGTATCATGAATCGCTTGGGAGCGCAGTTCAATATACGCTGCAAGTATTTCACCTTTCGCTGATTGTTCCTTCTGTGTTATGCCCTCATCGAGAAGGACATCGACAAAGTCCAAAAGCTCTTTTTTTGGCTCGTTGGTTGAACTAGATTTGCAGAATTGCTCTAATTCATCCAATAGGAAGTTGAAAAACGAGAGGAGGAGGTCATCTTTATCAGAGAAGTGGTGGTATAAGGTAGACTTGCTGAAATTGAGTTCACTGGCAATCCGTTGAATGGATAGCTCCGCATATCCATACTTTTTGAGTGCCGAAAAGGTAGCGTACATAATAGCGTCATAGGTGTCTTCCGGGTCTTCGGCAAATGGAACTGAATCACTCACATGACTCAATCATTATAGTTAGCAATAAAGGTACTTCGCTTGTCACCGCCTGCACCGTAGATCACCTTGGACCAATTCCAGAGACTTTTCGTCTGGCATACACTGCAGACACGTATAGCCGTCCACACGGAGCGCAGTCGGCATGATTGGGTATTCAACGGTCCTTTGATTCTAGAAAGATCGGACTTAACAACACGCGGGAATATTCAAACGCTCTGGAAGCCGTGTTGTCACAGCTGACGGGTGTCGCGTATCTGGTTACTATGGGGGTGTCATAGCAGTACTTCCGAGGTTCAGCGGTTTGACATCTTCCTCCGCGTGAACGCGGAGGAATCCCGAGGTTGGGATATTAGGGTTTGGAGTCTACCACCTCTCGTTGCGGTTGGAATCCGCAGGAGAGGTCGTACAGGTAGACTCCGGGCTGTGCCAACCAGCCGGTACTCCTATCCCCGGACAACTGCCCGGTAGACTCGGAGTTACTTTCCTCGTCGATATCCAGACGGATGTTTTCCGCCCCGTTCACATCCGCGTTGAACGCCGCATCACACGACTCACAGACGTACAACCCGCGTTCGACACGCTGACTGTCGTCCTCTCTTCCACAAACGCAGCACGTTTTACTCGTGTCGCGTTCGGACACTTCCATGACCTCGATGCCCTCAACCTTCGCCTTGTATTCGAGGATCGACGTGAAGCGGTCGAACGCCCACCCGTGTAGGTCGAGGTTGCCGTGCCGACCCCAGTTCTTCGACTTGGCGTTCTCGTCCTCGCGGATGCCTTCCAAGTCCCCGACATTGATGCGACCCACACTACGCTCGATACATTTCTCCACGATGTGTTTGGCGAGACTGTGGAAGAAGTGGGTGCGGCGTTCCGACCATTTGTGATGAAGTCGCGTGGCCCTGTCGCCACTGCTGTCGTCACAGTTGGCGATTTCTTTCGGGAAGTAGTACCCGTCCTGTTTCAGGCGGTTGCCGGGATAGAGGTCGGCGTCTTCGGTGCTGTAGGCGACAGCGGCGAAGTTGCTGATACCGAGATCGATGCCCGCAGTCTCGGTTCCGGGAGCGTCGGGCGTCTCGATTTCTTCCTTGCAGACGAGGTGTAACTCCCATCGCTCCTTTGTTTGGTCGTAAACAGCACGAACCTGTTGCAGGTTCTCAACCTCGACGCCGGGGCGTGTCTCGTATTCGACAAGGATGTACTCCCACGCTTTCGGATGTTCTTTGTGGTTCGCTCCCTTAGAGAGGCGGACACGGTTGTTCTTAGTGTCGTGGCGGATGCCGTTCTGTTTCCACGTCACCGTACTGAGTGGGTGTTCTTCGTGGACGCGACGACCCTGTTGGTCGTAGTAGTTTTGTTTGCGATAGCCGGGCGGATTGTCCCGTTCGTCATCACTGGAGTACCACGAGTTGAAGGCTTCAGCGAGTTCCTCCAGAACCCGCTGACTGGACTGACTGTGCAGTCCCTTGTACTTGTCGTGACCTTTCAACTCGTTTTTCAACTCCTCATGGCCGGGAATCTCCCTAGTCTCCTCCCAGACTTGGCGGGAGTGGTAGTTGGCGACGTTCCAGAGTTTGCTGGCACTCCACCCGTGACGGTTGAGCGAGTCCTCTACCTGACTGTAATTGAGGATTTTCGCTCGATGGGTTCGGTGGACTTCCAGCATTCTGAACGTCTGTATAATAGCTTATACTCACTTTTCTTATAAAGACTGGGATTGATAGCGGTGGAATATCCAGCCCTGTCGGAGTCAGTAGAATGTGTCACGGAGTGACGGCGCGTATCCACAGCCTGCCGGCGGCGGTCAGTGGCTGGGTCGCAGGCCGCATCAGCCACAGCTACCGCACACGATGTCTCTCGCCTGCCGCTGATCGAGCATAGGATCCGTCTGATATCTGGCGATTTTCTTTCTCTCAGGACCAATCAGCTCGGCGGTCGAAGATACTATGTCGTCAACGGTGGCTTGTTCAGGTAGCAGAATTCCCATAGGTAATGACGAATAAACCTGCCATTCTCTCGGGTAAGTATCATTAGTAGAGACAGATGATTTATTATGATCTCAACTAATATCTTATCTATGTCAGGGTTGGGCTCGTATACAACATCGTCAGGTCGAATGTTCGCAATTGCGTGGATTAGCATGGCACTCATTATGTCACTCTTTGTAGCGGTCGCGACGACATTTGATATTCCGGTCCAAGCCATCTATGTATTCGCTGCTGGCTTGACGCTCAGAGAGATGGTGAGTCTGGCTTCATGGGCCTTTCAGCAGTAGTCATGAACACCCACTTAGATTTAGACATGCTCGTCCCTATGTGAACTACCCTACCCTACTCGCTCACGGCTGACGCCGTTCGCTCCTTGAGGGTAGGGCTTCCTGCTTCCACGACGCGCTTTGCAGATACAGGCGTATCCACAGGGAGCGCAGTCTCCACAGGCGTTGATTCGGAGTATCCCACTCCTACGTCTTCGAGGCCGCGAGAAAGAATGTTCCACGCCGCGTTCGAGTCCCTGTCCGCCTCAAACCCGCAGGCGGGACAGGAGTGTTCACGGACCCACAACGGCTTGTCGGTCGAAACGCCACACGACGCGCACTCCTTGGTCGTCCCTCCCGGGTTGACCGCGATGAAGTGCGTTCCTTCACGTTCGCACTTGTATTCGACTAACGAGAGGAACGTTCGCCACGCGGCAGACGCCGTGTTGCGGCTGTTCGACGGCGACTCCATCATCCCCTTCACGTTCAGGTCTTCGACCGCCACAAGGTCGTACTCCCGAGCGTAGTACGCCGAGAGCTTGTGCAAGAAGTCGCGGCGCTTCCGTCGGAGGTCGGCGTGACACTCCGCGACTCGACGCCGTTGCTTCTCGTAGTTGTTCGACCCGTGCTGTTTGCGCGAGAGCTTCCGTTGCTCGCGTTCCAACCGCTTGCGTTCGTCGGACAAGTCGAGCGACCCGACCGCCGTGCCGTCGGTGTCGTGGGCGTACTTGAGTATGCCCACGTCGATACCGACGCACTTCTCGGGGTTCTCAGGCGGTTGGGGCGGTTCACGGTCCATTTGGACGCCGAAGGTGGCGAACCACTCGCCCGTCGGTTCCTTCTTGAGCGTGACCTGCTTGGGCTTTGCGTCGTCGGGGATGGCTCGGTGGAGCCGAATCGGTATGTCCGCGAGTTTCGAGAGTGACAGGACAGTCTGACCGCCCTTCTTGTCGAGCTTGAAGCCAGACTGACTGTACGTGAGACTGCGGAACTCGCGTGGCGGCTTCCACTTGAGTTGACCGACGCCGTAGCCGTTCTCCTTGAGTTTGGAGAGACCTTTGAGGTTGTCGAACAGGCGTTCCACGACGGTTTGGAGAACCTTCGAGTACACGTCGGAGAGGCCGTCCCACCACTTCTTGAGGTCGGGTAGCTCCGACCGTAGCGTGGTCATGGACGGCAGTTCGCCGTGTTCGTCTTGGTACTCGTTGAGACGGTAGAGCGTGTGGTTGTACAGTTGCCTACAAATGTCTCGGTGGCGGTCCAACTCATCACGGTGGGCGTCGGACGGATTGAGACGGTACTTGTAGGCGTAGTACATTCTACTCGCGTTGGTCCTCTACGTACTGTTTCAGCACATCCAGCGACACCTGCCCCGTCGAGATGAGGCAGTACGAATCGTTCCAGAACGAGTCGCCCCACAGTTCGGTCTTCAGTTCATCCGCGTACTCGTTTCGGATACGGCGGGCGGTCGCGCCCTTGACCGTGTTGATGAACTTCACGAGGTCTGTGGTTGGTTTCGCTCGGAATAGGATGTGTACGTGGTCGTCCTCGCCGTCGAGGTTCGTCAGTTCGACGCCGTAGTTGTCCGTGAACCCGCTGATAACCTCGTGAATGAATTGGGTTCGCTCTTCGGTTAGCACGCCACGCCGATACTTCGTGGTGAGTATCAGGTGGTAGTGCAGGGAATACGTCGAGTGTGCTCCCGAGTCGAGGTCGTACCCCATTGGGTTCGGTTAATACTATGCTACCCTACTGCAAAAAAATTGCGACTGCGTGGGCCTGTGAGCCTGCCACCGAATCGTGTATGAGAACTGTGCGGCGCTGTATCCCCTCCCTGCTCGCGCCTCCCGTTCGGTCGGCGCTCGCTGAGGAAGGGGGCTTAGCGCCTACTTTCAGCTAAATCTTCTGTGAACCACTATCGACACCATTCCCTTGGAGGGAGAAAAGATCCAGGATGTTGCGGACGACCTCTATCGGAAGTACATCGATGTAGAGGTAGAAGCCGAGTTCAAGCGCGGGCCGTACAATGGAACGCTGTCGCTTGATACCAAGCGCTTTCGTGTCGTCGGCGTCCGCGACGAGGACGCCGACGACTACCACCTATACATCACGAATCTGTCGCGTGAGGAGTTCCTCCCGAAAGACTTAGTGACGATCTATCGGTGCCGATGGGCTGTTGAGCGGTTGTTTCGGGAGCTCAAGACACAGTACGAGCTGGATGAGTTCGACACAACGAAAGAGCACGTCGTGAAGATTCTGGTGTATGCGGCGCTGTTGTCGCTGTTAGTGAGCCGTGAGTTGCTGGCGCTGGTGACAGAGTGCGCCAGTGATGACGCTGTCTTTCCTCCGGGGCGCTGGGCGGCAACCTTATAGTGCCTAGTGGAAGTTATGAAGGTAGAGTTTGATGTATGGATATGTCTGGAGATCGCCGCAAAGAGATCGTCCGTCACCTCAGTGAGGACGATCTCGATCGACTCCTCGCAGAGTCTACGGATGAAAAACTCACTGAGCGGTTGATCTTCGTTAAGCGGCTCTACAAGGGTGCAACCTTGGAGGATCTGCCGACGACGTCGGCAGATCCTCCGCGACAGGAACACGCTGGGCTCGCCGATGGAACAAGGGCGGTCTCGGACTCCTGATGCCGAACTTCGGGGGCGGCAGGCCCCCGAAGCTCGGCGAAGAACAACAGTAACGCCTCCTAGAACTGCTCCGTGAGGGCCAACCGTGGAAGAAACAGGAGATACAGCACCTCATCAACGAGGAATTCGACGTTGAATTTCATCCCGCTCATCTCACTACATTCCTCGAAAAGCTCGGCCTCTCCTACGCAATTCCGCGGACTAAGCGCCCATCACGGCCAGAGAATGCTGAAGAGATACTCGACGAACGCGTCGCCGACGCGTTCGACGAGGGTTCTGATGAGTCGCACAACAAACGCGATGGAGACAACGAGGAAGGCTGGATCGTCGACGAAGAGATTCGTACGGACGGTGGAACTGTACTTGGATTTCTCGACACATCGCATCCGCAACCGTGGGACAACTCACGGCGACTCTACACCGTCGACGACCCTCACATCACCCGACCGCTGGTGAAATTAAACGAACCAGCGGTCGGGTTCTATGCCATCTCTGGTGAGAGTGTCGTTCAGTTTCCGAGTAATCAGGAGAAAGAACGAATCTGCGAGTGTCTGGGGGGATCAGCGAGCAGAATCCGCTGACTCGGATTCTGCTCGTCTTAGATAGCTTCTCTTCTCACGTGTGCGAACACACGCGCAAGCGAGCCCATCAACTCGGAATTGACCTCGTGTTTCTGCCCGTTGGCTCACCTGATCTCAACCCGATCGAGCAGATCTGGAAGAGTTTGAAATGGGAAGCGTCACCGTTGATTGTGGAGAGCGCGGCAGAATACCGCGCTCTCCTCACCGAACTCTTTGAGAAGCTCACAGCTCAGCTGAGTTTCGCGGCCTCTTGGATCGACAACTATCTCGGTGGCTATCTTCAAAAGTTACGCTAGGTACTAAAGTCGGGGCGAACACGAGAGCACGGGCCTCCAGAAATGATGCGTGGCTTCCTCCACTGCTATTACAAAGACATCTACGGGATTCGTCCTGTTGGAAGAGAGCTGCACAACACGGTTGTCTGGCTTGGCCGTGGCTTTGATTCACCGCCGTCGAGAGACGCGGTCGATCGCTTTCTCACCGACCTCGAACACGTCGTCGACGACGTATTCGACCGGTTCGTCGAGCAGGCCGCCCGCCGCGGCCTGCTCGACTTGACCTACTGTATCGATTCAACCGACGTGAGGGCGATGCCCGCCGATCAAGACGCGTCGAAATGCTATGATCCAACCGACGACGAGTACTACTACGGCTACGGCTGCACGATCGTCTCGACCGGACAAAAGATCCCGATTGCGGCGGAGTTCACAGAGAGTAAGCAAGCGCCAGAAGAAGACGGCGATGCGCGTCACACGTGACGCGCTCGCCGTCGCCACACCGATCTGGATGGTTGGTGACAGCGCCTACGACACACTTGACTGGTACGACCACCTGCTGGCTGCAGGGGTCGTGCCAGTCGCCCCGTACAACGCGCGAAACACCGACGACCCGAAAGACATCGAGTACAGGGTCGAAGACCGTATCGAACAACACGGCGAGGACGTTCAACTGAAGCAGTCCACGTTGGATGAGACGTACAACCGACGTACGGGAGTCGAACGAACTAACGACTCAGTGAAGGACTGCGGCCTCGGGCGAACGCACGCCCGAGGCCGCGTTCACGCACGAGCACAAGTGTTCCTCGCTCTGTGCCTTCGTCTCGTCGTCGCAATCACCAACTACGAACGCGGAGACAATCCGGGAAGCACGATCATCACGGTGTGAGAAGAGTTCTATGGGCACTGTCTAGTTCTGAATCTCCTCAGCTGGCGTTCGTCCGTTGAGCGCTTGGTTCGGTCGTTCGTGGTTGTAGTGGTGTCTGAAGCGTCGTAACCACTGTTTCGCGCTGGATTGACTGCCCCGCCAGTAAGAGTGAAAGCGGTCGATGCGCATGGTCACAGTCTGGAACCACTTTTCGATATGGTTCCGGATTCGGTAGTCAAGCCGACCGCTCAAATCATGACGTGAGAGGGCAGTCAGATAGCCGCCAGCATCGACGAGAAACACTGTATCATCGACATCATGTTTCTGAGTGAGTCGATGCAGGAACGCCGCCGCGGGGTCAGTCCCGCGGCGGCTGAACACGTCCACTTCGAGCAGCAACTTTGATTCGGTGTCAACAGCGGCGTACAACCACTTCTTTTCTCCGTCAATCTCGATTTGTTTCTCATCGACCGCGACCCGCGACGGCTCCGCCGTCGGCGGGTCGCTCTGTGCTTCAGACAGTGTATGCACCCAATTCCAGACTGCTCCGTGAGAGCGATCGACACCCAGCAGGTCTAGGACAGCAACCGTCTCCCTAATCGATAGCCCCGCAGTATGGAGACGCACCCCAAACCGCCGGACGGGTGTCGGGGTGCGCTCATTCTCCCAAACGTCTTGACTGTCCTCATCCAACGTTTCTCTGAGGAGGTCTGCGAGTTGCATAGGCACTTCTCGCTACGACCTCCTCGCTTCTCAAACTCGCTCAACTAGACAGTGCCGTTCTATGACACCCTCTACGAGCCTTACAAAAATCTGTGTCGTTAACTCGGATCCTCACAGTGTTCAGCCCGTTCGTGGATTACTGGCTGAACTGGGGAGAAGGGTGATCGCAAAACCGTATGCATTGAGATGACCAGTCTCAACTTCTGGCCTCAGATTCTGACCTCCAAGAAGCAACATAATTTTCATCCAAGTAATGGTATGAGTTTTTTATTCACTCTTGTTGTGGACATGACGATAATACTTCGAAGACGGTGTGTTTGGATATCCAATGATACTCCGAAGACGGTGCATGAATTCTATTTTAGTAGATAACGATATTCCGGGTATAAGAGACTGCAGTTGCCAAGAATAGTGAGATGTTACTTCGAACGTGGTGTAGTATACTTATGTGGCTGGGAGATACATCGGGATATATGACTGACAGCGGCCACTCATCAGGAAATAACGTAGGAGATACTGACGATTCACTCACCGTGCGGGAGATGATTGAACAGGCAGACGAGGAGTCAGTGTTCAGAAATCGGAATCTAGTGGAGCCCGACACGATTATCGACAGAGACCGTATTGTTGGCCGTGACGATCAACTGAGAACTGTCGTCTCTAATCTTCGGAAGGTTCTGAATGAAAACCGCCCACCGAACTTACTACTCTACGGTCCTGCAGGAACAGGGAAATCGCTGATATTTGACGCTGTTGCACGGCAAATCCGAGACATATCTAAGAATCGGGGTTATGAGTTCGGTACACTCCGAATTAATTGCCAAAATCTCAGGAGTCTTGACGAAGCCGTGTACGCACTTGTCCGTGAAGCTGCTCATGACCTCAACGAAGAAATCGGAGTCGCGCGGCATGGCGTCTCTACGAGTACGAAGTATGACCGTCTCTACGATCTGCTAGATGAAGGATACGACTCTGTCGTGTTTGTCTTAGACGAAATTGACTTGCTACTCGGTCGGCGGTCATCTTCAAGCGAACCCGCATATTCGGATTTAATCTACCAACTCAGCCGCGCCAGCATTGAGAGCATCGATATTCAGGTATCAGTAGCTGCACTAACCAACGACCCTGAGTTCATGAATAACCTGGACGCACGAGCGGAAAGTTCGTTCAACCCACGGGACATTCCCTTTTCAGACTACGATGCTAACCAACTACAGGAGATTCTCCGGAACCGGGAAGACGCATTTATTCAGGACGCATTATCCGAGGACGTTATCCCGTTGACTTCTGCCTTCGCTGCTCAAAGCCATGGAGACGCTCGGAAAGCTATTGATCTTCTTCGGAAGGCAGGCGACGTCGCGAATGAGAACGGTGATCTGACTGTGACCGAGAATCACGTTCGGGAAGCTCAAGAGGATGTTGAGACTGACCGTTCTCTCAAGCTTGTGGAAGGGCTGACGACACAGAAGAAGATCTCGTTATATGCGACAGCCGCGGTGGCGGAGTTCGGGAAGAGTGGGTCAACGACGGCGTCATCGCGGGTGGCGTTCCCGGTGTACCAGTTTCTGACGGATGTGCTTGATGCAGATGGACGGACACGGGAGACGTTCAACAACTATGTCCGTGAGGTCGGGACGTATGGGCAGCTCGATCACGAGAGGAAAAGCCTTGGCGGAAAACAAGGTGGGGGGATGTACTTGATGTATGAGTTCAAGCGTGACCCCGGAGAAATCAAGAAGCGGTTAGAGCAAGATGAACGTATTGCTGATTTGAGTCACCACGAAGATGGCCTTAACCGAGTGATTCAGGCACAGAAGCGCAATTTTGCGGAGGATTAGCATATCTACATAGGGGGGGCCACACACCGTCTTCGAAGTATCTTTGTGGCCGGTTCCACGGATAAGTTGTTCTGAAGCATAATCAGAATGGATAGAGAGAGAGACACCGTCTTCGAAGTATCTTTGCTTAAAATAAGCGAGTAGTGGAGTTATGGGCATACTTTACGATGCTCTTGATGATTCTTAGTCTGTTCATACTATTACTCAAGTAGTGATACGGGTTTGGTTTTTCTCCCTTCTTATTAAATCTATCTCCTATAATAGTCAATTTAATATCTTATCTTCTACCGTTTCAATTATCCATTATTCCTCAAACTGCACCGCATGAGTTGGTTATCGACTATTCTCCACAAACACCAATCCAGGAGGATACTTCGAAGACGGTGTGTGGGTGTCCGAAAAGTGGTTGACAACTGCTTGAGACGCTAAATCTAGTACCCGGACTCGACTCCGATGGGGGTAGGGTAAGTATCAGTTAGCTACCCTTGATTCGACAGTGACAGCCGTACTATTCGAAATAGCTGGAAATTACGGACACTACGTATATTACGGATATTCCGCAACTTCCAAGCCTTACGGAAGTTGCGCAATATATGTCTTATATCTGTCGCACTGGAATTTATGTACATGGCGTAATATACGACATATACGAATGGCCCGAAAACTTCGCAAACTTCGAAAATTTCGAGAGGTGCGTACATGAGAGTCACAATTGGTATGCAGAAAGGGGGAGTCGGAAAGACAACGACAACGATCAACACGGCAGGCGCACTCGCTGAACGTGGCCATGACGTGCTCGCAATAGATGCTGATCCGCAGGGAGCTTTAACGCTCAAACTCGGACATAAAGAGCAATATAGACGGTTCTCTGACAACCCAAATGAAGACGCGGAGGCACTGATTGATGTCCTAACCCAAGATGGAGATATGGAATTCGACCAGTTAGATGATCTCATCATCTCCGGTGGGGAGTACGACATTATTCCTGCGCATATGCGGAATTTCCTTGCCGAGAAGTCTTTGTACACTGATCGGCGAGGCTTTGAGTCTCTAAAAATCGCTCTCAACCGCTCTGACATCGACTATGACTATGTCCTGATCGACTCGCCTCCAAATCTTGGGCCGCTCGCCGATGCTGCACTTCTCGCTGCAGAGAACGTCTTATTCCCAAGCGAGCCGAATGTTATCGCTCAGGAGTCGCTTAAGATCTTGTTTGATGAAGTAGAGACTCTAGAAGACCAGTTCGAGGTCAAGATTAGGGCTATTGGAGCCATCCTAAATCAAGTCCCAGCACAAGGCTCCATCGCAGCAGATATGCAGGACTGGTTCACTGAGACGTTCGGGGAAGATCGAGTTCTCTCAGTCCCAGACAGAGACGCAATTGAACACGCTATCGAATACGAAACATCAATTTATGCCTATGATCCAGACGACGCGGGTTATCCGTGGGATAGTGACCCAATCAATGAGCTTCGCGACTGTTATCTCAGCATCGCAGAGCTACTGGAGGAAATAAACAATGAGTGAAGACCTGAAAGAGCGGTTCAGCGATCATCAAGATCAAAGTAGCGACAAGGACGCTGAAGATACTGAAATCGCAGAAGAAGAAACCGGACAGGCTGAGGCAGAAGCAGCAAACTCTCGACCCAAAGCAGAGATCCCAGTCAGAGATCGGAATCAGGTTACGATGTATCTCGGTGACGACCGAGAAGATGACATCTCCAAGCTGTTTCAAGAGGCCAACGCACAGTCTGTCCTTGCTGATGATGGAGAAATATCGAAAAATGACGAGTTCTACCCTGCACTGGTTGATTTCGTGACTGATCACAAACGGACAGAATTCTTGAAATTTTTGGGTTTAGAGGCAGATGCCGACGAAACCGAGTGACTGCCCATGCCAAATCACGTCACTGCTTGCCATGTGGATAGCTCGTCAATCGGAGCCAGATACTGATTCTCCCACTCTCGGTGATCTTGGAGGTCTCGCACGCTACGCCCTGCCAGCCGATATTCGTTTGTTCGTCCGTTCTTCTTCCCCTTCTTGACAAGCCCTTTCTCGACCAAGTCATCCAGCTGTGGATACACGCGTCCGGCTGTGATCTCTTCAGGATAGTGCTCCTGCAACTCGGCGGTGAGTTCTGTCCCCTTCGGATTATCCATGCCTGCGATCACGACTAACATATCACGTTTAAAACTATTCAGATCGTGCATCCTGTCAAATCAACCGCCACGTCCGGGAGCCATAATCTTACTTATTCGCACTCACCAGAAACCCGCCTTGGGGAGCCTCCTGAAGCGCTGTATCGGCCTTTTGCCTTACTCACAATGTCCGTTTTGTGCAGCCCTCGCAGTCGGAGGCTCCACACGATGTCCAATCCACCAGACGACGCATTGCTGACCGAACTCGCAACCTACCAGAACCGAAAGCTCCTGCTCTGGCAACTTGCAGCAGACGGACGCTCGTTCTGTGGTATCCAGTTTATGGCTCGGGAGCGCGACCTGCAGGGCGCGCCCGTCGACGAACAAGTCCAAGCCTTCGTCGACGATATGCTCTCGGACGGCGAGGTTCGACCAGAGTACGACGCGATGGCGGACTGGGAAGCCCTGGAAGCGAACCACGGCGACACTGCCGACCAGTACCTCTAGATCGGACTCTGCCGCAGGGCGATTTTGTGTCGCCTCCATGGCTGGAGGCTTTCCAGTATGTTGCCGACAACCGAACCACCGTTCGACCCGATCTTCGTCGAGGAACCGCTGCTTATCCCAAACTACAAAGAGACGATCATCAGCAAAGTCGGCTTGCCATTCTATGCCGACGTTGACCGCCCCGATGAAGCGCCCGCTGACGAGCGCGAGCGAACTATCGACCTCGCGGAGCGAATCCTGCGCGCCGGCGGCGTCCGAACCGGCTTCGGACACCACGAGGAAGTCCGAACCTCAATGGAGTCGTGGGCTCCCGATGCCGACGAGGAATGCGACGCTGACCCCGGCTACTGGCGGTCGTCAGTTCTCTTGATGTCTCCCCAAGAGATGAACTTCGGACAGCTGGACGGCGAACCCAAGGTGAGGTACAAGAAGGCCAAGACCGTGCTTGCGTGGGCCGCCGACTGTATCGACACCGATGTCTTTCAGGAGATCGAGCGGTCCCAAGCCGAGGACATCAAGCAAGCGTGGCGCGACGCCGCAGAAGCCGAACTGACTCAGCGCGAAATCGAGCAGTTCGCCGAGGACCCGCCGGAAGCGCTCGATGGGTGGACGAGACTTGACGCCAACCACGACGCTGTCAAGGTCGCATACGTCGCTGACAACCACGGGACGCCATCGGTCGCGGCCGTATTTGAAGACGCTGACAGCGAGTTGGAGGCGCTTGAGTTTACTCTGGAAGAGTGGCAAGAGAACGACGGCAATCCTCGCGAGGCCCGGCTGAACCGGTACTGCGTCACCACTGACGGCGACGGGGCCTACGCCCAACTCCGGTCGCATCTGCTGACCTTCGAGGTTGAGCCGATGGAGCCACTCGAAGTGTAGGCCATTCCTGCGCTGAGCATGGTCACATCCCAGGTTCACCACACCGTGTTTCGAGTGTAAACACTACTGCTGTCTGGTGGTTTTTCACCGGAAACGGTGGTGTGTATGCACGTGTGAGCAGTAGTCATTTGATGATGGCAGTGCTGGATCGAATATGTCGTTCAGTGTCAACTGGCATACGCTGTTGGAGGAGGCTGATGAACTCCCATCTGATGCAGTGCTGGTGACGCCACTCTCACATATGCCATTCCAGATCAGTGAGACACAGGAACACCGAATCATCGTCGACTACGTCGAAAAAGATGAGACACGACCACTCCAGCGCGAGCAGTTCGAAACGCTGTTTCGGCGGGTGCATGACGAACCAAATCAGGAGTTCGCTCTTGACCGATTGCCACCCGACGCCGAACCCTTCGCTACGGTCTGGTCGCTTCATCCACGAATAGAGATTGACGAAGACGCCGGTATCATTCGACAGAGCGACCTCGAAACCACGACACAGATCGCCACGACCGGCGATGAGGATGAAGGAACCGAACGCACTGAACCGGATCTGCAAGTGTACAGCGACGCACTTCTATTGACTGATGCGCTTGAGCGCCACGACGTCGACACGTTTGGCGATATCGAGACGGATACGCTCGTGGACCTGTACACGATGCTGTCGGATGTCCAGCGGAGTGCCAACGACCTCCGGAAAGAGGTCGCTGACGTCATCCTGAGTCGGCTCCATCACGACCAGCCAGTCAGTGGGCAGTTTGGCTCCGTCCAGCGAACTGCACGCCGTCAACGCTCGCTCAAAGACGAAGAGACTGTGCTGAACGCACTGGAGGCCGCTGGGGTTGACCGCGAGCGCGTGACGAGTGTTGATCGAGACAAGGTGGACGATGCTCTTGAGGTGACCGAGCTGTCAGAGGCGGATCTGTATGACATTGAGAGTACCGAGTACGTCCGCAAAGCCGATGTTGACGAGGAGACCAAAGAGACCCGGCTTCAGGGGCTGAAAGATCGCCTTGTCGCCAGCGATGCTGATAATGAGGAAGTCCAGCAGCTCCAAGATGAGATTGCGGAACTCGAGGAGCGCATCGAGGAGCTGACCTCGTTTGATTCTGGGGCGTCCTATCACACGTCTTCAGCGACCGAATAAGCGCTCATTGGTATACTGAGCTTTCCTGTAGTCGGGACAGAGGTGCTACTGCTCAAACGGGTTATCAGGTGTCGTGAGGCGAGTGAGTGAGGAAACATCGTCAAATCCGTCGTCAAAGCTGTAGAGATATTCGATCTCTTCTCGTTGCATCGTTGCGACAATAATGGCATCAGTCAGTGAAAGGGACTCGTAGCGTCGGAACAGCGACCGGCCAGTGTCGAAATCAGACTTTGAACTCTGTCTGAGTGAGAACCCGCTGCTCTCGATGATAGCATCAAGCGTTTCAGTCGCAACATTGTGCCCAGCCCTTGCCTGAAGATAGTTGATGACCTCTTCGAGCACGTCACTCAGGATGTACGCTGTCGGGAGGACTCCTTGGTCTACCGCCTGCGTAATTGCTTTGCCACGTTCGTGATTCTGATCGCGAGAGAGACGAGTAGCGATGAGGACGTTTGCGTCGACAACAACCGCGGCCATCAGTAGTCTCCAGCAATGAGATCGTGGTCGTCAGCGGCATCAGTTGGTTCGCCTACGTCGACTGGCTCTAGTTGTGAGAACGCTCCATAGTGTTGCTTGACGAGTTTGATTGAAAGCTTCCCGTCATCGTCGACATGCCAGCGGATTTTGTCACCAGCTTCAACACCAGCCTCTCTCCGTACCGCTGCTGGGACCGTCACAGAATAGCTCTCGTTCACTGTCGTTTCGTCTTCGACTTCGTGGGACATATGTACAGGTTCGGGGTAGTCGCTAAAATAATTTGCCTCTAAATTTGCCGTGGGGTGAGGTCTCTCAGAGACGTGATACCACCATGTGCGGAGGTACACGCTACAGCTGTTTCACTCACTTGAATAGGTGAAGAAACTATATTCAGCGATTGATCTCGTAAGCCGATAGCAATTTTTTGCACCCCCAGTCGGGTGCGGGGCGGTCCAGTGAGAGCGTCCCCGACAGTACCCATGGCATCGAAGACCACCAACAGCGATCAGACCGGAGAACAGCAATCAGCATCCAGCGAAGCGCAGTTCCCAGACCTCACAGTCCGCGCCGAGGGGACCGCAGATCGACTTCGGCGCGTGAATGAACCCGGGAAGGCTGATTGTCTCGAAACAGTCGAGGTCGAGCTAGCTGTCGAGTACGATATCGCCTCCTACGACGAGTGGCGCAATCTCGTCGACCCAGACTACGCCATACACGGACGGACCGTTGAGAAGGGCACGATTATCGACGACTTGCTCGACAGACTTGAAGGCCACTACCGCCGGCAGTCGTCCTCTAGGTATGAAGCCCCGGACTGGAATCTCACGGTGACCGGCTCGGCGACTGCTTGGCGACGACTCTTCATGGAATTTTCCCAGATGCGCGGTTCAGATTCCGACCGTGCCCACAAAGGCACTCTTCGTCTCAAACGGTTGCTCGCCGCAGACCTCGTAGACACAGGCGCAGCGCTGGCTGCCCTCGAACTCATCAACCAGTATGATCTGGACAGGGCCACGGACACGTTCATCGCAGAAGTGACAGACAGCACGGGCGACGAGTAGCCAACTCGTCCTGTCTTGGTCTCTGTCGGTTTGTGCTTCCCTCGGGGCTGGAGTTTAAATACCATGACGAACGCAACCAAGCGTGTGACTGATCGAAATCCTGAGTACGATCCCGCTGATATCCTCGGCGCAGCGAGTTCAGATCCTGAAACGAGGGGGAACGGACGGGAACGAGTCCTCGACTCCACCGGCTATCCCGACCGTACAGAGGATGAGACTCGTACCTGTACGACCTGTGGACAGGATATCCCACGGGATGAACGCCAGTGTCCATTCTGCGCTCAAACCGGCATCTCAGAGACTTCGTTCGACGATCAAGGTAGTAGTCCACTTGGGGAGTGGACGTTCGGGCGGGTAGTACTCGCGCTCGTCGAAGCGAACACTGACTTCCATGCACGAGCGCTCGGCGCTGCGGCCTTCTCCGTTTCCGACAGCATCGCGACCGGCGAAGACACCTCCCATGGAACGGTGAAGTGCCGAGCAGCCTTCGGGACCGAGCCAGCCGCCACTCTCACGAAGGGCTGGCCCGACCTGCCGACCGAAACCACGATCGACGAGGAACCCGGACAGGCGCTCTTGGAGACAGCCGACGAGCAGACCAACTGGGACGGGGATGGGGACGACGTCCAGCCACGGATCTATCTCGAGGACGGGTCGCCGGTCACCGACCGTTCGGAGTTCCAGCAGCTCACGGATGAGTTCCGGGAAGACGACGGCACGTACTGGCTTGTTCCCGGCGTTGTGAAGCGCCATCAGGCAAGGGCAGAACCGGAAATGATCGGCATCGGATTCTACTGCCGCCAGTGTGGCGCCGTGACAGGACACGAATCTCACGGACTCGATGGCTTCGAGTGCCACCCACATCTTGACCGCATGATCTGGACCTGCAGGGAGTGTGGGCAGCACCGACACGAGCCCGAACAGGAAGATGACACGGCGGACGTCACGGGCTATGAGCATCTTCCCGACGGCGTCTCACCGGAGGATATCCACGGCGACGAGCCAGACTTCCAGGAACAAGAGTTTCAGGACCAGATCAGTGCCTATCGCGAGCGGAATGGCTTCTTCCCGTGGGAACGGTAGCTGTCGTGTCGGCAAAGCGTAACGGTTGTTCAGGGTGCCATAGAACCATTCATAGCTCACATTGTAGTTCTCGGTGAGCGGTCGGTACAGGAGACTCACCTATGGGTGGAGGATTACAACTACCGGAACCCTGTCAGTAGGTCCGTGCGAGATACAGAGCCTGAATTCAGCACGGCACACTTTGGTTGACGGTTTCTAAATAGCCAATATGACCGTATCATAGATCAAGCACAGGGTGTTGAACTTTGTTCGTCCGAGACTATGTTCTTGTTCTCCTCTGTTGGCTGATCTAAGGTGGTCAGCGGCTTGAAGTAGGCTTCGAGGTTGACTTAGGCGTTCAGATACTCTTTGGTGATCATGTCGCTTGGTTCAACGTTCACCATTTGCTCGGAGATATTGACCCTGTTAATTTGCTCGATGAACGGGACGACGTGGAATCTCGGTTTTGCGTATCTATGGTAGTCTCCGAGGCGCCCAATCGCCGCACGTTCTTCGGGAAGGACGATCTTCACACCAGGGATCGCCAGTGGAGGTATCAAGAAACCCGCCTTGCATGGGTTGTAGAAGCTAGTTACTAATGGGTTTTGAGATGTGGACATCTATTTTATTTTCTATCTGTGAATATAAATCCAATAATGGAATAATCAAAGAATGGGGAATGAATAATTTAAATAACTAACCCAAGCCACAGGTTCCTAACCCGAAGTCAAACGCAGCTATTGACCCAGATCGTCGAAAAACTCCGGATCAAGCCGGAATACACCATCTTCCACCTGAATCAAAGGATTGCCCTCTCCAGCAAAATTCCTAACCGGAAACCCATAACCATCCTGCAAATCACGAGCCATAGCAATAGCTCGCCTCTTCACTTCCCACTCATCCAACACTAGGTCAGGATCACGTTCAAACACGACCGGAACCCAGTGATCCACATCAATCGCCATCGAAGAATACGGATACCGCTCAGGGACTACATCAGAAATAAACCCGGAATACGCTTCTGGAAGTTTCGCAATCAACACCTCCTTCAGAATCTGCTCAGCTACAGCCACCTTGTGATGAGCGTTGTCCGTTTTCCTACCTTCGTGAACGATGTCACAGCGCTCCTTGTACACCATCTCGACAGCACTGCCGAGACCATCTGCATCAACGTGGTTGAGAGTTAGAAGATCCTCATCCACGAGTTCACCGACCATCCGAACGACGGCTTGGGAAATAGACTCCTTCTTCAATTCTCCAATCTCACCTCCTACCCCTCCCCGAAGCGAATGATTATCATCGTCTATCGAGTCTAATGCCGCATCTTTTGCAGCGTCCAAGGCCCTCTCCTTCTCCTCAGACAAGTCCGCATCCTCCCGCTCAGCAAGAGACTCCAACCCAGTCCAAAACGCAACGAGCGCGTCTTCCGGTGTTTCAGTGGAAAGCCCGAGATTATACCAGTTGATTGCTCTACCGAGTTCATCGTCCTCAGAGAGCTTGTCATCGATATTCTCGTGGACCTGACTCCCGATATCCAAGATAAATTCTCCTGCCTTCAGGGAGGCATCCATTTTTGACTTGTTCGGAGCATCTACCGGTCTGACCTTGTAGTGATCACCGAGAACGATTCCTTCGTCAAAAGTGAATGCTAAGGCGCTGATAATCCGGCTGGCCTTGGCCATTATCTCTTCGTCTGCCTTCTCTTTGGCATCACTCCGATCATCGGCTTCGAAGATGATCTCCAGTGTCCCGGTTATAGAGTTCGGATTCTCCTTGGGCTTCAATATGATCTTCTCTGAGAGCTGATATTCTGATCGTATTTCGACAGGGCCATGGAGGCGGTAGGCCACCCAGAAACTCTCACACATTACGGCTCTCCCGGTGTTTTGGACTTAACTCGGGATAAAATGGTGCGTTAGCGTTACCTTCAGGTAGCAGTCAATGAGGAACAGTAACTGAGGACGGGTTATTCAGGAGGAAATGCCGTATTCTGATTCGTATCTCTTGATGATGAATCCGAGGAAGGACGCCACCTGGTGAAGCAGCAGGATCGCGTAGTCCTGGTCAATCCGTCCATGCCGTTTCCGATCACCGCCGGTCCGACCCACACCGGTCTGCACTCCCTTTAGAATCTGCTGCCACTCATGCTGCATCGCACCGTTTGGCTCAAACAAGCCGTTTCCCCGCATCTGCTCAATATAATCCCCGAAGCTATCGCCCTCATCTCCCCAATCCTCAAGTTCGACGCAGATTTTCTGAGTCACCGCCTCCAAGCTATTGTACAATTTCTCAGCGATATGGAAGGTAAACGTCCCGTCCTCGTACAATTCCCACGCCTCATTGTACCCTGCTAACTCGTCCTCCCACCTCTCACCCTTGGTCAAGCCGCGAAGCCGCTGATCCGCCTCGACAAACGACTGGTCCGCCAACTTCTCGAACTGGAACGAACCGAACTCATCGGGGTCGTATAGCGTCTCGGTCTCCCTACCGAGATGGTCCTCGGTTTCGACCAACGGAAGCTGGTCTCGCTCCGGCTTCAACTCCATCATAATCCGCTCTTCCCGTAGTACCCGACGGATCTTATCATCCATCTTCATCAAGTCAGCCACCCGGTCCTTGTGCCCATCACACTCCGACCAAGACGTATTCAACAGGAACTCGATGTAGGTCAATGCCTTGTCCCTGTCCACGTGCTTCAGCAACCCAGTCTGCAGTCTCCGCAAGTCGTTCACCGACTGGCTCCGGTCGAAGTCACCTTTCGTCACCCCGAATTCGCCTTCGTGCTTCCGGGCGGTTTCGATGATCACCCATTTCTTGGAGTACTCGGAGACCACGTTGGCGAGGCGGTCCTGTGCCGTCCCAGCCAAGTCTTCCTTGACTTTTTCCTCAAAGGAGGTGTTGCGTTTGCTCCAAGGAACGAAGCCGGTATGCTGGTCCTCATCCTCAGCCATTGTTGTCTACTACTCGTTGCGTCACTGCCAAATCAATTACCCGTCGCTAGCAGTAGTTGAAAACACGCCTATTCAGTAATGCTTCCAAATTCTGGTCGGTATTAGAAGGGGGCTCAAAGCAAGAGGAATACCGTCATCCATACACATAAGAATACAATCAATCTGGCCTTCAGACTCAGATATTAGGCTCTGTTGAAATACTCTGGAATTGACAAATCGGTGTACGAGATAGAGAATGAATTCAGCAGTGTCTCCCCATACGATTCTCCCAGTGACCATTTGGTCGGTGTGGTTGACCACCGGTATTCTCTACTGAGATAATCTACAACAACATCAATATTATATCCACGTCAACAAGTATCGGAACAGTATAATTATCCGCAGAAGCAAATCGTTACAACGACAGTCACACAAATGAGTGCAACAGACGAACTTGGATGGCGAGCAGGCGACATCTGGTCAACACTGGAGATTTTACGTACTGCTACGCAGTCAGAGGCAGTAACCGAGTGGCTCGCTGAGAGCGAGGTCACCGCTAAAACCTTTGTTTCCGGCTATCCAGTGTTCATCGAAACCGGACTCCGTCATTTTCTATATCTTTCCCGACATAACCAAGACTTGGAACTGGAAGAAGATTATATTACACGCCGTGCACTGGCGCAACTTCCACCACTCTCAGAGATTCCACACTCCTCAGAGACACTGAACCTGTATCGGAACTGCAATCAAATACAGTCAGCCCTCCGAGGGTGCTCTTCACCTGAACCTGCGTCGCTCATTTCCGAAGTTGCAGAAGCGATAGGACCACTGTTAGAGATACGTAGGCGACTTGAGCAGAATTTCGACCCGGTCAATGTGGATGTACCCCCTGCCCGAATACGCCGTGACGCTGTTATTTTGAACCTCTACATCGCGTTCCAACAGACCCGAAATAACCGGCCGGTCGGTTATGGACCGTCGAATCTCAACAGTTGGTTAGACGGAGGTTTCAGAGAAAGCTCTGTGCAGGGCTACGCTGCAACTCTTCAGTATCTGTGGTCAACCGTTCTCAACCCTGAGGAATACGTTGATTCAGGGATTGAAGATCTCACACAGAGCGACCGCTACACGCGGCGTGACTTGTGGGAACGGGAGCAGGTTGGCATCGAACAGAGTAATGAAACCGCGTTGAGTTTGTATCGGCCTCAGATCGAGGAGGTCGTCTTGAAGCCCTTGGACGCTCGTTATCCAGACGATCTCACTAGTCTCTCCCTCGAAGCGGGAGATCTCCTCCACTGGACGGGTGGACCTCTCAAGCAGTATATCGGCCCACTTATTTCCGATAGCAGTGCTCCACCGTTAGATAAGTTAGAACCAGCCGCGAGGGTTGGGTACGGATTGATATGGTTTGAGCAGGGTGAATGGCTGGGCGGAGGGAGTTTCAGTCGAACGCCGCTCATTGAGACAGTTATCCGGGGACTGACAGCCACATACGACCAATTCGATGAGACGGTCCCGCTTCACGTCACTCGATTCAATCACCCAGTCGAAAGAGGGAATCTGGTCTCGTATGCGATTTTGCAAAGAGTGCCTGAGAGGAGCCTCGGTGATCCATCGGGCTGGCTGATATTCAACAACGTAGCGGCGGATTTCGAAATCGAGGGAGAGTACAGAATCAAACGCATTGAATCGCTTATTGAGGAGATCCCAGATACGCCAGTTGAAAGGACAGCGATTCAGGTCGAACGGCAGGAGTTTATTGATGCTGTTGCCGGTCGGTTATCCGACGATTACGTTCTTCAGACACGGGCGAATACTCAGATGCTGAAGGCGATAGAGGCTGGCCGCGGGGTACTTGTGGAGTTACTCACGGCATATGTTCTGGCACACCGGTATACCGGTTCGCAGGTTCACTGGAGTGATACACGGGACGGCGAGGAAATCGATGTCTGGGTTGAACATGATGGATTCATTCGGGTGATCGAGTGCAAGACGGACCTCGCTGCAGCTGGCGTTGATAAGACACGTCAGCAGCTATTGCGGAAGACAGATCGATTCGAGTCAGATTGGACGGTCAAGGGCGAAGTATGGACCTGGGAACCACCAGCAGAATCGGCTGTAGAATCGCTCGAAACACACGATATCACTGTCTCCTGTGTTACTGAGAGTTCGGAGCTCAATACCAGCAACACTGATGATCTATCCATGCTCTTCTCGGAATTCTTGCCGGAGATTACAGAGCGACACCCACTCATGCCTACACCGAGGTACTCATATTGAGTCAGGAATTGGGTTGCAATATCAGAGAGTTCTCAACCAATCAGAGTGCTGTACTCGCGCTGTGTATTCAGCAAGCCGTTATGAACATCAACGCAATCTGGGAGAATCTACAGCGAACATTCGCAGACTTACTGAGCAGTTGTTTCACACCCTCTGATCAACAAAGAACCCGTATACAGAAAAATGACTAACTCGGCAGTAGCCGATCCAAAACGACACTCGTCCCGCCCTCCCGTTCGCCGGTGAAGGTCAGGCAAAGTTGGCCGTCGACCTTCCCACCGACAACCGAGATCGTCGCAACTTCGTCGGGAAACGAGACGGTCGTCCAGCCATCGGGTTTCCGGACCCGGAATTCGGGCATCAGTTCTTCTTCTCTCGGCGAAACCCATCAGCACTCTGGCTGGCATCCGAGCCATTTTGTGTCTCCCTCGGAGCCAGAGGAGAGCATGAGTACGACAGCACCTTCCTTCGAGGAGTATGACTTCGACCGCGGCGACCACGTTCGAGCCGACTGGACCGAGGGAGACGGCCCACTCGATGTAGTCGTCGGAACCGTTACAGAGATTTCGTGTTCCGGCAGCAACGTGATCGTCGCTGTCGAGGCTGACGACGACCAGTATCCCGACCACTCGATCTACGGCGGCACACACGATTGTGCTCCCGAGTGGGTCGAGCCACTAGAGCAATCCTAGCCCAACAGCACGGACTCGCCCGTATTTTGTGAGCCTCTACCGGAAGAGGTGGATTTCGACCAAATTCGATCAGAACCCGGTAACAGAGAACGTACTTGCCAATTATAATCTCACCGGTAACACTTCACTCAAGAATTCGTTCAGGACAATCAAATAGTCGGAATCTGTTGTGTTTAGATATGACGACAGATACCGAGATCGCACTTTTACGTATTCAACCAGACACATTAGAACAGTTGGCTTCAGATGTTCTCTCCGCATACGGATACGATGTTAATCCGAGTGGAACCCAAGGAACTGACGCCGGACGAGACGCATATGTGACCATCGGTGGTCAAGCAGGTATAGCACATTACAGTAAACAAAAAACGTGGCGACAGAAACTTCGTAAAGATGCTTCTAAGGCAGGAGATCACGAGCGAGAATATGAGATATTTGTCTTTGTGACGAATCAAGAAGTGACTGGTCAGCAGGAGATGGATATGCGAGAAGAAGTTCGAGAAGAGTACGATTGGGAACTTGATCTGTGGCATCTTGAGCGGTTGCGTAATAAGCTTGAGACAGACCTGCCCGAAATTGCTCAACGTCATTTGGGTGTCGATCCGCAGGGAAGGCCAGACAGCATTGAGGCTATTGAAGATTTGAAGCAGTCACGAATTGAAGCAATAATAGATCGGGAGGAAATCCCTGTAAATCTTGAAGACGGTCCCTTTGTGGCGATTCACCTGCTACCGAATGGAATGGAGAGCATGGAATATGGGGTTCCCCCCTCTGAATTGCCGACGCCACCTAAGTTCGGAGATGAAGAGGCTCCGTTCGACGGCGATCCAATTGATATTGGTAAAACTTTTGTTCGTGAGAGAGGCGCTGACGAGCATCGTGACTACACATTCATTCACGAGGATGGGTGGATTGAGGCTGTTTCAACCTACTTTGTCGGCCATGATGGAACGTTCCCAGCACATAAATTCGACACAGAGGTGGTCAAAACGGTTCGTGGATCGTTGAAGTGCTTGAAAGAGATTGGAGCGAAACCGCCCATATTCGCATATCTTACGGTCCATGGTTTCAAAGATGTTGAGATGTGGTATGAAAAGCGCGTTCACGGTCCACAAGATGCAAAAATCCCAAGAGAGACCATGTCACTTACTCGTGCTGAAATTACAGCGTTCGACGAATCTACACCTCAGGCATTGAAACCGGTTCTTGATCGGTTCTGGAATGGTTGTGGATGGAGTGTGGGTTGCATAGACTACTCCGACGGTGAATGGGACCCGTATTATAAAGGGCGTTAAGATACTCACAAAGCCCTGAGTTTGTTGAGGTCACGGTTCAGGTATTATCTAGGATAGCAAGTTCATTTTGCGGTTGTTGAATTGTAAAACTGGCTTCCCCACAACATCAACACGTCGTCACGACGGCCTGAGAGAGGCAGCGACACCTCCACTTTTTTGAATTATGTATAATGTTCACATGGGTTGCGATGGTTTCCAGACTACTCCTGACAGTGTGCGACCGCGCGCCAGGATCTGTTGGGAGGGTCCAACGACGGCGCGATTGCATAGATCGAGCTAATAAAGCAATCTTAGTCTGACAACAAGGGAACTCACCCGTATTTTGTGAGCCTCCGCCGGGCGAGAGGCGTTCCAGAGAGAGCGTCTTGACCTCCAGTTATGTCAGAGGAACACGCGATCCAGACCAAGTTAGAGGGATACGTCGTCATGACTCAGAACGGGCCAGACAGCCTCGGCTTTGGCACGTACACACGCAACCATCCTGCATATCTGAAAGCGCGCGTTGAGGCGCATCAGTCTCCAGCAGCCGGCGTCGTAGTCAACGTCAAGCGAGCACGCCACATCGCTCGCGAGTACCACGGCTGGAACCTGCCAGACGAAAGTGAGCTCCGTCACCAAGCGATGGCGGGCGATGCGTGATGTCCAGTGACTCGTCCCAGTATATGACCTGCAGAACCGACGAGTGCGACGCGCCGATCTTCGACGCCAAGCGCATCGCGTCTGTCGACGGAGAGTACGGGCCCTGCATGGCTGTCGGGCGTCACGCCAGCGTCTGTTCCAGTGGTCATCTCTCTGTCTGGGACGTCGCTGAGGCCTGAATCCTGTCGGTCGCGTACTCGCACTGGTGATTTTGTGTCCCCCCGAGAGAGTGAGGGGTTACCCGAACATGAGCACCGAACAGCAGTCCGTCGACGAACAGTCTCCAAGCACCGAAGCCGACGACCGACCGGACATTCGTGCCCAACACCGGCAGGCACAGACGAGTGGCGAGGTGTTTCAGGGGCGTCCCCGAGGTGAGAGGTAGATGTGTTGTCCCGACTGCCGCCGGCCACGGTCGGCGTCGGCGTGTGTCGACAAACGCTACTACGTCGACGGGCAAGCCCATGACCCGATCCCGTGGGGCGAGGGGAGCCAGTATCTCACGTACAAGCTGCAAGTCCTCCAGAGCAACGAACGGGCCGTTACCGTCGACCTCGAACGGTGGCGCGACCAGTCGTGTCCTGCGTGTGGCGTCGAGCACGGCGAGGTCCATCATCGGCTCTGTGACTACGAGGAGTGCCCCGCATGTGGCGAACTGTTGCTACTGTGTTCTTGTGTCGTCGAGATTGAAGTCCTCACAACATCCGGCCTGAAGGGCCGTCTCAAGCAGTCCCTCGCTCGTCTCCTGTAAGCGAGACGCCAGCTTCTAGAGTGGGCTCGATGTCAGACCGACCTCGTGTAGCGTACTTTTGTGTGCGCCGACGAGGGTGCCGGCGTTGCACTGACTGCAGTGCGTGGAGCACCGGCAGGTCACGATCTACCAATGCATATGCTCATCTACGCGCTCGTTGAGGCATCGACAGCAGACGCAGCACTCGCCGCTGGCAAGGGCGTCTTCGACAACCTGGTCGGCGTCGACAGGCACTCAGACGCAGTGTTCGACTACTACGTCACGTTCGACGAGAGTTCCACCGTCGCAGGCAAATCCCGGTGGGGCGAGCGTCCGACCGCGGCCCCGGTCGACTCCGAGGCCGGCCAAGAACTCCTTGGGGATGGCTGGGAGACAACGAAGTCAGCGTTCGAGCGTAATCTCCAGACGGTCAAAGACGCCCTCGACGAGCTTTCAGACGAGGAGATTATGCGCGACAAAGACCTCGCTCGATGTGCGTTCCAGAGAGTCGGAGCCGCCAAGGGTCCAGAGATTGCACTGTACGAGGAACACGGATGCGGGATTCGCGATCGGACGCAGCTTGACCGGCTTCTGGACGAGAGTGACAACCTCTGGATCGTCCCCGCCGACGTCCACTTCTGAGGGAGAGCTGCGGCAGTCAGTTTTCGTCGAATCCGATTTTGTGTGTTCCTGGCGGGTGAGGAACACGAATGTCGGAGACTCCTGATTCATGCCCGAGAAAGGATTGTGACGCAGCAATCGTCAAGACCGAGACTGTCGACGTCGAGGCAGACCCACGCGCTCGTGACCCGCGTACCGAGCCTGTCGTCACCT
This sequence comes from Haloarcula marismortui ATCC 43049, assembly GCF_000011085.1. Taxonomy (NCBI): domain Archaea; kingdom Methanobacteriati; phylum Methanobacteriota; class Halobacteria; order Halobacteriales; family Haloarculaceae; genus Haloarcula; species Haloarcula marismortui. The sequence goes on along the minus strand of NC_006393.1, from coordinate 89,452 downwards.
GCGGGGAGGGCCACCAGCGAGTTATGTAATCGCTGGTCTGCGTTTCCGAGGAGTGACGACGCGCACGTCGGGGTCGCGCGCGGTTGGAGACGAGAGGGACACGACTGCACTCGCGCTGGCAGTCGGTCCCTCTCAGCGTGGGGCAGACGGCCGGGCGAAACAGACGGATACCTGGTAGATAGCAGCGTAGGGCAGACAGCCGGGCGAAGCAGACGGATGCTTGGTGGATAGCGGCGTGGGGCTGGCAGGCCGGCTGAGAGCGCGAGAGACGAGTGTGTGTCGGCGTGGGACTGACGGCCGGGCAGGACGGATGGTTGGCTGGTGTGTCGTCTGACCGCCGGGCAGCCGCCGCTGGGCGGCACTCTCGCTCTTGCCGGAGCCGGTGCGTGGGCTGTGGGCCGGCGGAGAGGGTTCGGGTGGGATTCGTCTCGTGTGTGGCGGGCAGGGGATTCTGGAACTGCTTGGCCTGGAGTCGAGTCGTGTGGCACTCGTGACGGTATCAAGGGGGGCGACGGTTCGGATGGCGGGACTTGAGGGACTGCTGTGGGCGGGACTCGTGGCACTGACGTCGGCGGTACGACTGACTGCGACGGGACTGCTGGCTTCGACGGCACTACTCCGAACGGTATCGCGACGACGGACTCGGTGTCGGACCAGCACACCTTGAAAGCCCCACGCCGCTGGCGGTCGCTCAGCGACATATCCGCGCAAACCGCACGCGGATAGGGGCCGCTGACGCGACCACGGCAAGCGCCAGCGGCGTGCCCCTTTCAGTCCCGCCCAACTGCTACGGCACAGCACAGCAAAATCGAACACACGCGTCGGAGTCGCGCGCGATCCGGGTGAGGAACCCTCGCGGCCGGCGCTCCCTCGCCGGAACGAGGACGGGCACTGCGTGCCCTGTGTTCCGGGCTGCTCACTTCGTTGCGCTGCCGGGCTTTCACCCATCCGGCACTCGCTTGGCCGCGCGGGATGCTGGCTCACCGCAACCGCACACGATGGGACCGCCTGCCGGGGTGTCAACCACCTATGGTTTTATATACTATTCTCCCTCGAAACGCGAAACACAAGACGCCGCTTAGAAACCACTCAGACACCCGAATATTGCACTTGAAACAATCCAAATGGTCCGTTATTTTTAAGTAGTCTGCACCCATGCATTTACGTACGGAAAGACACGACGCACGCGGCGCTGGCAGGGCAGTTTCACGCCGCAGAAATCGGGTGTACTAGCACCCGACAAGTGTCTTTCCGTCAGGTGACGTAAGACAATGTACGCTAGCAATTCCAGCGGTAAGAAAGCATCGGCAAGCAACCAGACGGTTTCCCTTTCGGCCCACGTCGACGGTGGCCCCGAACAGCTTCTAGAGGCGGTCGCAGAGACCGAAAACGGCGACGAACTCGATTTCAGGATGAATCGGGGTAGCGATAGCCGTGGCAACTTCTACGCCCGTCAGGAGGAGGCATACGACTACGACTGGACCCGCTCGACCGAGGTTGGTCCGGACCGGCGGTTTGGCGAAACGCTGGAACAGCAGGAGGAACGTCACGGACGCGAAGCCGAGCAAGCCCGACACTCCGAGGTCGCACGCGCCCACGTCGACGGTGCCGACCGCGAAGCCTCGGCTCGCCAGCTCACCGACGCCGAAACCGGACGGGCTGACGGGTTCCGCTCACCGGCTGACCCCCGGCAGTGGATGGACCGCGACACGCTGGCGCGAGTCAACCAGCAGGCCGCGACGCTGGCAGACAAAACCAGTCTGTCACGAGCGGCAGCAGGCCGCCGACTCGCGGCCCTTGTGTCCGGGCAGATGGGCGACTGTAACAGCCTGTATGAGGCTTCCTTTACTGTCTTGGACGAGGCCCAGAACGAACTGCAAGTCCCCACGCCTATCGACGAAGTGAGTCCCTACGGCTACGAGTGTACGGTCGAGGGCGAAGTGACCCACATCATCGCGGAGCCAGACGCGCGGAACCAGTACCAAGTCCTCTACATTGAGGACGACGAGGGAACGAGCGCGAAGGTCACGGTCTGGGGCAAGTCCATGCACGGCGGCGAGATGGTGCGCACGCTCCGCGAGGGCGACAGAGTTCGGATTTCCGGGGGCAAGCCTGACGACTACAACGGTATCAAGACGGTGGCGGTCACGAGCGACACGCTCATGTGCATCATCGAGCGCGGCGACGGTCCCGCGCCCACTGGACACGGGGGCGGTTCGTTCGGTTCGTCCGGCGATAGTCGAACGGCGGCGTCATGGGAAGCCGAGTCAGACACCCATCAGTGGGCCAACGAGCGGGATTCTGACCGCGCGGTCGCCGTGACGCTCGGGAAGGCCCGCTGTCCTGAACCCGGGTGTTCGGACCTGTTCGACACTGAGCATGGAGCCACCACCCATCAGGGCATGGTCCACTCCGCAGACTAACGCCCGGTAGCGAGGGCGTCCCCCACTGAGCGGGGGGCTTCCTCAGGCGGTGCGACGGTGCTCGCGCACGCGGCCTCGCCGCCGCCTCCGGCACAGCGGGCGGCGGCGAGACAACCGCGCGCACGGACTGGCACGCCACCGCATCAGCGCGTCAACGTGGGTCAGTCTGGTGGGGGCTGTGAGAGAGCCGATGTCCTGGTGTGAGCGTGGACGTGGGCCAGCCGGCCCGGGAGAAACCGGGCTGAGTGGCTGGTGGGTCGCGACAGCGCGCGACGCCGACGGTACGCTCCGCTCGGCGCTATCGCGCGCCTCGCGGCGGTCCATCGCGCCTGCGGTAGCGGGCGCGATCCCGGCCTGCCGCCGGGAGGTGGACAGGAACCGCATTCGTGGCTGGTTCGTCGAGATCCGGCGTCGGCGAGAGTGGCGCAGCGGTCTTAACCAACGTTGGGCGGGTGATCGCGGGTATGTTGGTTAAGCGTCGGGGAGCGCTCGGATGCCGCTGCCCGCCGGCGTGGATTTTGTGTGGCCGCAGGCGGGTGGCGGCCAATTGGGGCCGTCGGTCAGAACCATGAACTGGGAGTGTCCAGACTGCGAGAGAGAGTTTGAGACGTACAGAGAAGCAGACAGTCACGGTCACCAGACCTTCACAGAAGACGACGCCGAGGTCGTATTCGACATTGCACTGCCCCCGACGCATCCGAAGGTCACTGCCTCACTGTCACGGCGGCTCAAATTCCGCCTCAGGCAACTTCGGTGAGCACGGGCGACTCAGTTTCTGGTCCCGGTATCCCGGGCGGAACATCTCGATTTTGTGTGGCTGCAGGCGGGTGGCGGCCAGACAGGGCCGCTGGGAGGTGATATCTCAAATGGGAGACGTCCAGTGTCCACGCTGTGAGGAAGTCTTCAATACCCGGTACAACCCCGTGCGGTTTCGCGCCGGGTCCTTCTACGACCCAGAGCGCGATGAAGAGTACGAGCAGGTCTGTGAGGACTGCCATCGAGAACTGACAGACAAGTAAATCAGTCGTCTACTCCCCAATTTTTTCTGGTACTGGATCGGGTATCGTTCCGAGTTCCATCTTCAGGAGGCGTTCTGCTTCATCAGTGTGGGTATCCTCTTCGATCAGGAAGGCTTCGACGGTTTCCCGATCACTGTGATACTGGATTGCTGTCTCGTATCCATACCGGGTGTTTACGCCTGGTGCTGAGCCGTGCTTGACACGCACCAGAAACTCGCGATCCTCCCATGTTTTGATTTTCACTGACCGCGGTGCATCGAGTTCTTGCCGGGCAATGTCGATCACTTCGTCGACGACCGGCCCGATCGTTTCCATGCTCGGAATCTGACGCTGGTTGGATGGCTGTGGCTCTGGAGAAAGGTGTGGCTGTGACATGAGAACGGTGCGTTGCACACTTGTCCGTCATCGCTCAAAAAGCTCTGGGTTGGGGTGGCTCCCCCAGCTGGCACACGTCGAGGTACTGATCCCACAGAGTGCCAGGTGTATCGCAAGCGTGGGTCTGCCGGCCGGGGCGCAACTAGGCTGGATGACTGGTGGACCGTCCCAGCGCGCGACGCCACTGACAGACTCGCGATGCTCGTCTGTCGTGTCCTCGTTCACTCTCGCTCACTCGGACGACGGGGCGCTGCGCTCGGCGCGGTCGCGCGCCTCACGCCGGTCCAATCGTGCCTGCAGTAGCGGGCGCGATCCCCGCCGGGAATCGGACAGTTCTCCGGCTGAATGCCGCACTAAATTACGGTATTTGGAGAGTGCGAAAACAAGGCGTGTTGTACTTGTTGGGGTTCGGATACAAAGCTCCGGACAAAGTGGTGCGGTCGCCGGCCAGTGGCTGCCGGGTTGTGCGCCACGAAGGGGCGGAAGTGAGCGAGGGTCGAGCGTGGGTCTGCCAGCACTGGCTCAACTCGAGTGTGGTCGTGATCGGCGTGGCCCTAGACGGCGGCGACCGGCGACGTGCGTGGCACAGTGGACTCGCATGACACTCGGTGGGGCTGGCCCGCCATGTGCAGTCCCGGTCGGACTCTGGGGAGTGAGGTGAGATATATCTGTTCTCCAATAGTTATAGCCGGGGCTGAGTGGGCGGGTTTTATTCTACCTGAAGTCCGCTGTTCGTCACCGACTCTTATGTTCTATTTCTTATGTACCGCTGCTTCCAGCGCCCGCCTCACGACTGAATCTCCAAAGGACAAGATAAAGAGTGTCTTACATCGGCGGTTTTCGGTGAATAATTCGACCGCCATCTTGCGATTTGGGTTTGTGTCAGTCGGGGGTGGTGATTCACTGCCGGTGATTCAGACCGGGTGAAAACCGCCGCCATCTTGCGATTTCAACGATATAATAGTAGCAATAAAGGTAAGTATCGAAATTTGATAGAATGGGAGATAGACGTTCTTGCAATCCACTCTTACCAGCGGCGTAGAGAGAATTACAGTCACAGAACAGCACAAAAGTATTAGATATTCTATACAGGGGAACGAGTTCACAACGGCGGATTACATGAACTCAGATACGTCGCGCTCTTCCTCTTTTGACTCAGTTTCGTCCCGCTCTTCAGTCTCGTTTGAGTCCCCCTCTGCATCTGATTCAGTGGGTGATTCACCACCTTCCTGCTCGGCAGATTCCGTCCCTCCTAAGCTGGGATCTGGGTCCGGCTCAGAGAAGAGTCCGCCAGTGTTGTCGTCGGACTGCTGGTCGTGATCGCCACCGTCATACGCATCTTCTGAATCTGATAGGTTCGGGTGATCTGTGTCCGGAGACGTGACGGCAGTGTTTGCTGTTGTCTGGTCGAGTGGGTCGCTCGACTCGTCGTCGCCCAACCCGTCTGTCGCGTCGATGGTCGGCTCGACTTCGGCGTCACGATCCGGGCCACTCTCTCTGGACTCATCGTCGTCGTCCTCACCAAGTGAGCCATAGAGCACATCATCAAGTCGGGCCCGAGTGAACGAGAACCAGCTGTCACTCTCGATGTCGGTGTCATCCTCAGAGGGCTCCAGTTCCGAACTGCCCGGTGACTCCGCACCTTGCGCCGGAAGGCTATCGCGAACGTCCGCCAGTTCATAAGACTGCCCGTGGACCCACGTCGTCCGAGAGACGGCAACGCACTCACCGGGCTGGAAGTCTCGGAGCAGGCCGGATGTGACCGGCGTCTTGTCCTTCTCTTTGTACGTGTCCCGAGCCTGTGTTCGGGGGTTCTCGCCGCGCCCCTGGTGGCTCATCGACACCATCTCGGACCGGTCATACTGTCGACTCTCGCCAAGTTCGTCAAGGATGAAGTCCGTCGACTCAGTGTCACCCGGACCGAAGTAAACGCCCTGCGGGCAGTTGCCGACAATGCCAGAGATTGTACTATACGTGTCTTTGAGCTGGCCGATTGTCTGGACGCCGACTAGTGCCCGAGCCTTGTGTTTCCGCCCTCGGGCCGTAAGATTCGTTACCTGAGTGAGCGCCGGCAGCGCGTCAATCTCGTCGAGGATATGGACCGTCGGATTCGAGGCATTCATCGCGTAGCGGATCGACCAGTCTACGAGCAGTTGGTACATCGGCCCGAGCGTTTCCAGTTCTGTCGGATTCGAGTCGATGATGAGGACTCGGCCTTCCGGGTTCTCGATGTACTCTTGCAGCGAGAACTCCCCGTAGTCCCCAAAGTCACCGGTGAAGACGGGATCGACGTTCTCCTTGATAGTCTGGTAGACGTTCTGTGCGCCTTTGCCCTTGTCAGGGTCGATATGACCTGAGTCCAGCCGGTCGAACTCGTCAAGGGCTTTCTTGAGCGCGATGTGGCCCTCGTTGAGTAGTGAGACGATATCGGCATGACAGAGCGCGTGACGGCGATTGTTCTTTTGTGCGCTGAGATGGAGGTACATCAGCATCTCCGCGAAAGTCTGTTTTGCGGGCCGATGGAATGGGTCGTGGCCGTCGGCTTCGCCGAAGATCGCGCCGGCGACCTCTCGGAAGTCCGACTCTGAATCGGCGTCCTTGAACAGATTCCAGACTACGTCGCTGTCTTCGTGGCGGATGCGCTGAACATCGAAGCCCAACTCCTCGTAGAATGCTTGAAAGTCCTCGCCGGTATCGTGAGCGATGACTGCCGTGTTACTGTAATACGGGAACTGGTAGGCCAGTAGTTTCATCATCGACGTCTTGCCCGACCCAGTCTCGCCCACGACAGCCGTTGAGACATCCTGATCGAGTGTGAACGGCATTTCGGCCTCTTCGTGTTCGTGAGAGACTTCTTCGAGTGGGACGACGGACTCTCCGTCGTCGTGGTCCCACTGGTTCATCGCGAGCATTTCCGGCGAGGTCCGGCGGAGTAGTTCCCCTGAGAACACGATACCGATTGAGATGGCATACAGGATCACCGTGGTCGAGTACGAGACCATCGGCAGTGACAGGCCGGGCACGGTGAAGCCAGCGAACAATGTCCCCACTGAGATGGCAGCCAGAACGTGTGCGAACGGGAACAACAGCGCTGCGCTGGGAGTTTGGACAAGCACGTCGTAGAAGAACGCCGCGCTGATGAGTCCAAAGCCGAGGTAGATGTAGCGCCACGCCCAGAATCGCTTTGGGAGAACCTTGTCGCTGTCGACGATCATCGGCGGGAACAACAGCATGAACCCGGCCCAGACGAACCCGACGACGTTGTCGTACTTGAGGCTATTCGGGACTTCGCCAGAGCGTTGTCCCGGTGGTGCAGAGGAACTAGAACTCACTGCCACCACCCGACTTCGCGTTCGGGTTCCTGCTCGCGTTCAATATCAACTTCGGGTTCGCGTTCAGTTGCCGCCTGTTCTTCGGCTCTCTCCGCAGCACGTTCTGAGAGTGGCTCAGTTTGGCGCTCATCGCTCGCTTTCTCAGCCGTAGGCTGTCCGACGTCTTTCTGTTGACTCTTCTCAGTCGCCCGTTTGAGCGCTTTTTCGGCTTCGGGGTTCAGCGATAGTTCTGCCTCGTGGTACTGCTCCCGAGCTTCTTCGTCCACGACCCGGCCAATGTCCTCCGGAGCATCGCGAGGGGCAGCCGTTGGGTCGCGTGTTCGAGCGGGTTCTTCAAACGCGGTCGCTGCTTGTTCGCGCATCTGCTGGATATCTTCCCGACCCATTTCTAATTCCGCACGCTCGCCAGTCGCCGCGATATGTGCATGGGGAAACTCTGTGTCTCGGTGAACACCATACACGCAGTCGGTTGTCGGCTGCTGTGTAAACTCACTGTTCATGAAGTCCCGAGTGTTGGCACGGACTTCTTCTGGCGAATATTGTCCCGTGGGGTCTGGCGAGACGATCATGTGCCGCTGGAATCCGAACTCGCGGCTCTTGTCGACAAACCGATTCACCTCTGAGTCAGACAGTTCTCGCCCGGCGGGGTTTCGGAGGTCGACCGTCGCGCCGGCGTCCTGTTCGCGATCACGCTGAATGTAATCGACGAGGTTCCCTGCACCACCCTCCTGATAATCTGTTTTCAGCATCATGCACTCTCACCTGCCGATTCAGCAGCGGTCGAGGCATCTGACTCAGGGTTGCTTTCCTCGTCTGGTGTTTGCGATTCTATGTCTGGATCTCTCCCAACATGCTCGCCGGCAAATTTCAGCGCAAGCCGTCGCTGTTCAGCTGAATAGTCATCTTGAATCAGTTTCCAGATCGCGATGGTGTATGCCGTCCGGACTTTTTGGACGGTTTTTACCTCCTCCATTGTTCCAGACTCAAATTCTTCTAACAGCTCTGTCACCTCGCGTTTTGCCTCCTCCAGCAGAGCTTCGATTTTTGTGTTAGTGCTGTACCGCTGATACTGACTCTCTCCAGTCTCCCACTCAACGTAGTCCTCGATAACCTCGTGTCCATATTCGGAGGTGGATGTCCCCGCGGCGTCAGCCAGCTGGTCAAACAATTTTTTGTTCTCTTCGGTCGTGTAAATCTGGAGTAGAGTGCGTCTCTCAGTCATTCCTGACCCTCCTTGTTTCGGATGGTTTCAACCTCTTCCTCTAGTTTACCAGTCGCTTCCTCCATCGCAGTAGCGCGCTTGTCTGCCGGGAACTCAGAGGCTATTAAATCCCACAGAGCGACCGAGTAGAACAGTTCCTGCTCCGTGTCAACGTTTGTTGCTTCCTCAACGTCTTCGACGACGGCATCAGCGATGTAGTCCAGTTCCGATCCAAGATTTAGTTCCCCCGCACGCTGTTCCTGTAGTTCACGAGATATACGCTGTTCCGTAGCTTTCAGAATGTACTCTGAAACCCCTTCTCCCGTTTTGTTAGCCTGCTTCGCGATCTCTTTTCGCTGCTCTGTACTCAGCCGAATTGTAACTTTGTCACTCATTTGAATTCTCCGTAGTGTCAAACTCCGTATCAGTCTCTGCCTCGATACCACCGTCAGCGACAACTGCTTCTGGCTGTGTCTGGTCAAGCGCTACAGACACCACATCCACCAACTCGTCTTCGCTGAGTCCGTTGAGGACGTGTTCAGCCTTCTCGGGGGACAATCCACGATTCGCTAGCTCTTGCTCGACCGCTTTCGAGCGTACGAACTCTTCGAAATCAGCAGCGCGAGAGTCGGCCTCGTGAGCAACAACGTCAAGCGCATCTTCCGCATCAGCGTCGAGGTCAATGATCTGCTTCTCTTCCCACGACGTCTTGATTGTCAGCGGGTAATCGCCATGTTCGTCGACGCGAACCAACGCTTGCGAGTAGCCCTGACCGTCACCCAGTGACTCCTTGCCGGCTTCGGCGTGCTGGATGTAGGACTGCTGTTCGTCCGTCAGTCCAGCGCTTGTTGCTGTCTCGTCGCCTAGCTCTGGCTCGCGGTGATGCACCTTGATCGGGCACATTCCCGCGATTTCCTCGGCTGCGCCCTTGTCCTCGAACTCCGAGAGCGTCTGGGACAGCATCACTAGCCGGAGTCCAGCGTGGCGCTGGTGGCGAGCAATCTGGTTCAGCGACTCCAGATTTGCGTCGTCGTTGAACAGGTAGTGAGCTTCGTCGATGATGATCTCGACCTTCTGCTGCATATTTTTCGCCTGCTGGTACAGTGTCGACAACAGCAGTTGCATAATGAACGACTGCTTGCCGAGGCCACTCCCCGAGCCTTCGACCTGCTGGAGGTCCAGATAGACGGCCTTGCTGCTGTCGTCGATCAGCCGCAGGTCCGACTCTTTCGAGAGGTTGCCGAACGTACTCCCCGGGCGGAACGGATGCAGCGCAATCGAGAGTTCGTTTGCGTACTGCTGGATTTTCTGCTGGGAGGACTCTGTCGTCGCTCCCGGGAACATTTCTGGCTCTTCCTGGAGGCGGTCGACGACTTCGAGGAAGTCACTCAGGTCCGGCGAGTTCTCCGGCGTATGTGTCGACGGGTCCGCTGGGTCGATATCGGACTCGGAGAATATCTTGTCGATCAGGAACGTGATGAGGCCGCTGTGCATCTCCAGATCGACATCCCGGGATTGCAGGAAGTTCTCGATGACCCCGTACACTTCGTCTTTCTTGGCGGAGACGGGCTGCATATCCGGGGATTGTTCGAGGACATGCTGAGGCGTCGGATGCATCTCGCACGGGTTCAACGGCGTCTCGCCGCTGATTGTGATCGTCTTTGCATCCAGCATCTTCGCGCTGCCATGCATATCCCCGACCGGGTCGATGTAGATCTGCTTGACGTCCGACCGCTTTTTCAGCATCCGCATCGCCCGAGCCTGCGTACCGTGGGTCTTCCCGCCGCCGGGCATCCCAGTCACCAGCTCCGAGTGGCCGGTTTCCAGTTCCCACGGGTCGATCAGCAGCGAGGAGTCGTTGTGGCCGTGCAGTCCGTACTCGATGCCGTCCTCCATCCGCAGGTAGTTCGACGAGAACGGGAACAGCGACCCGAGTGCTTCCCCGGTCATCGAAGAAAGCCGATTCTGGCCCAGTTCGTTGGCCCCGATCGGCGAGACGGTCACCAGTCCTGCTTCCTGCCGGCGGGTCGTTCGCTTGACCCCGCAGTTCGATGGCGAGTCTCGCAGGAGCGTTTCGAGCCGGTTCGTTTGCTTCCGGAGGTCTTCTTCGGTCTCCGCAGTCAGCCGGATGAACGCCCCGACACGGAACAGCGACGTGTGGTTCCGCCGAACCATCTGCCGGATGTACTTCGCCTGGTGGACCTCCTGTTCGATATCCTCCGCTTCAAGCTCTCCCTTGTCGTTTTGCAGCATCTTCAGCGAGGAAATCCACTCCTTCATCACCGACACTGCTGTATCAGCGTCGTATGGGTCGATGTGGATTGAGACGTCGACGGCGAGGTCCGTATCCAGCAGCAGTTGCTCCAGCATCCCACTCGTCGGATGCTCGGGATACGTCTCGATCCAGAAGCACCGCGTATACGTCTCTTGGTCGATGAGGGCGTGGTCAACTTCCCACTCGATATCCGTCGGCGCGACCAGTGACCGATGGTTCTCACCGGGCCGGTGCAGTTGGGAGACGAAGTCAGTCTCGTCGACCTCGTAGTCGGTCCCGCCAACGTCGTCGGTGTCCATGCCCTCCGCAGCGTCATGGGCTGTAGCACCCTCGCCGTGCTTGATGAGTTCCCGTGCCGAGTACGTCACCGGGGAGACGGAGGCCGCCTCTTCGTACTCCCGCTCGGACCGCGTTTCGCAGGCCCAGTAGTCCTCAGTCAAGTGCGCCAGTTCATGCGGGCTGACCGACCGGCTACGGCACCGAAACATATTGTTGACTGCTCTGTCGACGGTTTCGAGCCGGTCGTGGAGCTTCTTGGCTTTGAACTCCTCTCGCTCGGCGTCAGTGAGCGTGTCACTGTCGAACCGAGTGAACAGCCGCCCAATAACCGGTATCCCGGTCAAGTAATCCGCGATAGAGTCGCTGTTCATCTGGAGATCATGGATATCGTCGTCAGTGACCCAGACGACGATGTAGTACTTGCGCTGGAGTTCAGTCTCAGTTTCAACGTTGCCGCTGTCGTCGGTGTAGCGGTTGACGAACTCCATGAGGACGCCCCGGAAGATCGAATGGCTCTTTGCATCGGGGTCGTCGAGTCGGTCGATATGCGCTTGGATGTGGGACTCGTTGTCGACTTCGGCCGTCGTGACGTGGAGTTTCGCCCGCCCAGTCAGGGATTCAGACAGGCGTGTGAGTGACTTGACGGCTTTCTCCCATTTCTCGTCGTCCTGCAGCGACATATTGGCGGGCTCGACCTCGACCGCGCCGACGTACGCTCCGTCGATGCGCTCAATGCCGTGGGGCATGACCCGCTCTAGTCGCGTGACCTGCCGAGTGTCCTGATTCCCCTGGCCGTGAGTGTACTGCTTCTTCTTGACGAGCCAGAACAGTCTGACCCGCAGCCACTCAGTCAGGCGATAGTGATCTGGCCGGACTTTGTGCAGGATGTAGAGGAACACTTCCACGACCGCTGTGAGAGCCAACGTGGGGAAGAACAGCGCCGCTGGCACGAATGGCATCCCCATCGCGACGAGGAAGCCAAAGGGCGGGATGAGGAACAGGATGAGTTCCCCCAGCGTGTAGTCCCCCCAGAAGTTGGTCGTGTCTCCGAGGGATTCGTGAATGATGTTCGTGTTGTACTCTTCTTCTGAGTCAGCCATTAGTCGTCATCCTCCTTGTGAGGGAGGCCGTCGCGGTACACATCCGGCCCTAATATATCGTCATCAGTTGCAAACACATCCCTGAGCGAGTCGTACGACTCGGACTCATCGGACTCCGTAGTCTCGGTATCGTTCTCGTCGAAGTCATCGTCGGAGAACGGCGGATCAACCTCAGACTCGAACACTCTGGTATCGCCAGAGTTGATCTGTGTTTGGCGCTCCATCTTGGTTTGGCGCTCCATCTTCGTCTGGCGTTCACTAATCGGAGTGTCGTCACTCTCGGAGTCGCCAGACGAGCCAGACGAGTCGGACGAACCACCGTTGGTGAATCGGCTGTTGAGGGGACTTCCACCGGACCCGCTCCCGCCGCCAGAGGGTGGTGAGCCACCAGAGCCACCAGACCCGCTACTGCCACTGCCGCCGCCAGAAGGCGGAGCGGAACCGCCTGAGCCACCGGAGCCACCGCCGCCGGAGCCATTGTTGCCGCCACCTCCGGAGCCGTTGGGGCCGCCGCTAGAACCCCTCTTCATGCCAGCGGGGTTGGCTGCCATCTGGCGGTGGACCATTTGGGCACCCGTAGCAGCACTGCCGACACGTCCTTTTGCAGCGCCTGAGGCAGCTCGAATCGTGCCACCCGTCGCCATTGCTGCGCCGGGACCGCCGACCGCGCCAGCGCCGGCTGTCGCCGCTGCACCACCAGCCGCCGCACCGATCTTGAGTGGCTTTTTGCCGCCGGCGAGCGCCTGCTCGCTGACTTGAATCGCAACGCGGCTACTGCGCTGGATGAGGACCTTCTGAGATTTTGCCGCCAAGTACAGCGTCACGAGGCTGATAAACAGCGACAGGTCAGAAGCCAGTCCCCAGTTTGTCGCTTCAAAGCTCATGCGGATCAGGATTGCAGGCGGGATGCCCGCAGCGAGGACTCCGGGATACGCGCCGGCGACCTGTTTCGCCAGTCCCGAGAAGCGGTTCAGCGGCCAGACTTCGACTGCCCAGAACGTCGCAACCAGCGGCATCGAGAGGGTCAGCAGGAAGACCAGCAGCCACCGAGTGATGAAGATGAACGCCGCCTTGAGGTAGACGTACAGTCCGACAACGATGAGGACGAGGAATATCCCAAGACTGAGATCCGCAATCTGCTGGGCTGAGCCGATTAGTGCGGCGACTTCAGTCGTTGATTGACCGGATTTGTAAATCTCGCGACCGATGGCATTGAAGAACTGAGTCCCCAGTGAGGCTACCGGAAGCCAAAAGAACAGTGAGAGGAAAGCAACCCCAAGTCGGCGTAGGAGCTTCTTCCGAATGACCGGGTTCATCGACCCGTATCGAACTCCAATCATTGCCAAGACGATGAACTGCAGCCCGAGTGCCAACCCAACGATTCCATCGAAGTAGATGCCCGATATTAGCGAGTTCCACGGGGCATTACTCGCAGATTCGAACGCAATGTCAACTGGGGCCGATGAATTCGGTCCTTCGGGGGCGGGTGTCCCTACCATCGGGTCAATGAGGTTCTTAAAGAACCCATCAAGATAATTGACTATCTGCGTTTTAAGTTGAGCAAGGAAACCACTGATACCAGATGTGATTGCCGACGAAAGTTCTCTCAGCAATCTCTGGAAAACCTCCTCAACGAGGTCCTCGCCTATTCCCGACTGCATTGCTACGTCTCCGTCTCCGTTGAACTTGCAGTGACTTCTTCAGGAGTCCCAATCAGAGTCCGCTCGCATCCAGATGAATTTTCATAGCTGATCGTCTGAGTGAATGTGACTGGATCGCTCCAAAGGAATTCAACGGTTAATTGCTCATCTCTTTTAGCGCTCTCATCAACTCTCGGACAAGAAGAAACGGTGTCTTCAATGAGGGAAAAATATCTGACGACATTGGTTTCACCAGGCTCTACCGGGACAAACACGTCTTCTTTTTCTTTCCCGTTCATTAATGCGCGGGTAGCTGCACCGGTTCGCTCACCCACATTCCTGACAACCACCACCAAGTGGCCGAGGCCTTCACGAACGTCTGGATGTTCAGTGGCAGGAACGACTTTCTCAAGTTCGAATGTAGTGCCCAGTTCGAGTGGGATTTCGGTTTCAACGTCATCCCCACGGAGATAGAGTGTGTGCTGGCCCCGGGGCAATGGCTTGTAGTTATCATCTCCCGCCGTTAGCAATAGGCTGGTCCGGGTCTCGCCAGGACTGAAGTAATCGCTGACGAACTCCCGACCGGACTCTGTGATGATGCTGACCGATGAGGGCTCGATCTCATCGGTCACAGCCACTTCCAGAGCCAATTGGCGGCCGTTCTTGACAATCTCAATCGACGTCTCTTCGATGTAGTCGGACTGCTCTTCTGGTGGGCCGGCGCTTCCGTCACCTCCGTCACCGCTATCAGACAGCCCGCCACTGCAGCCTGCAAGCGCGGCAAGGCTCCCGCTAAGGAGTCCAAGCACTGTTCTGCGGTCGATACTGCTGTTTCGTGGTATATTCTTGTGTGTCATGGATTATACCAACCAACAAATTTGCCTCTCGTCCAGACGTCGTAGCCATACAGCGCCAGCACAGCCGGCAACACCGTCAGGAGCGTCACTACAGCGAGGTCGATGAACTCCGCAAGGTCTGGGAGGTTCACTTCGTAGGCGACCCGCTCTTGGGTGTCTCGTACCGGGACAGCACGCCCTTGCTCCCACCAGATCTGAGCCGGGCGGTACGTGACTATCGCCGAGGAGACTTCGCCCTGGTCGACGGTGACCGTAATCGAATCATCGCCAGACAGTGACCGTTCGACCCGGGACTGTCCCGTTGCGACGGTAACGTTCCCCGCCGCAATCGGGAAGCCAGCCGTCGGTTCGACCCGGACCAGCACGTCCGTCGAGTTGTCGGTCGAGTTGACGACCTCAGAGGTGATATTGACCTCGCGGATTAGCGTCGGGTTCGTCGAGTCCGCTGGCTGTTCGATGCTGTTCCCACGGACGAGTCCGTTGATTTCGAAGTTCTCCGTCCGGAGTTGTTCCGCACTCCGAATGGTGAACCGGTCCGCCGTCGTGAACGTCTCCGAACGGTTGATCCGAATCTCCGGCGGGAGCGTCGTCCTATTGGTCGCGTTAGCGGTCGCGTTCGCCCTCGTGTTCACAGTCGCATTCGCCGGATACACTGCTTCCAGTGAGGGCACGAACCGCCAGCCGTCGGAACTCTCGTTTTGGACGCGGTTGACCGTGACCTCTGGGCCTTCCGTGGTTCGGACAGCGTGGGTTTCGAGTGGTCGTACTGGCGTGGTCGTGTTCTCCGACCAGTTTTCCCACCCGGGCGGTGAGCGGGTGTAGAACCGCCACTTGCTCTGGACTTCGTATCCCCCGTCGAACTGGACGCTCTGCCAGCTGCCGGGGATTACAGTCCCGATGCGATAGTCGTCGGTCGTGGCCCCTCTGCCGTTGGGGACGACGCCGGGCTCGACGACCATCTCCCGCTCGGAGAGATTTTCCACCCGGACCGTCCGCGAGTCCGTGACCGTCAGTTCGTACTCGTCAATCTCGTCATCGCCAATCTCCGAGATATTCGTCGAGATCGTCGTGACCAACTGGAGTTCCGTGGTCCCGTTGATATCGGTGTAGTTGAGCGTGGGCTGGGCGGCAGTGCTGTTGTCCATCGCAGTGCCGTTGGCGTACAGCGTCGTGTTCGTCGACGTGTCTACGACCTGAAAGTCGTCCTCGAAGAACTCCGAGATGTACACCCGGTAGTCGTGAATGGCACGCACGGTTCCGTTCGGACGGACCAGCCGTTCCGTGCCTCCCTGTTGATGGACGACCGTCGATGGCTCGATGCTGAAGAACGCGACGTAGGCGTCACGAATCCAGATGCCAGAGCGAGTGTCCGTGACGTTTACTGGGTACGAGGCGTTCTCGATGCCAGTCCGGAACGAGTCGTGTTCGGGCCGGTTCCACAGCGTCGTGTTCGAGGGCTCGCGAGAAACCATATCTCCCGTGCATGAGGGGAGGACGGCCAGCGTGCCGTTCTCAGCCTCGGCCCGGTCAGCCCGTGTGAGGTTCGGATGATCGGGGTCGCCAGACCACAGCGCACGGAAGAACGTGTGGTTGTGGTTGTAGGACCGGTTCGGAGGCACAACGCCTGCTGTCGCGTTGTCCCCGACAGAGGCATTGGCCGGCGGGTTCGAGGCATTCTCGTAGCACGAGACTTTCGCGCTGAGGTTCTGCCTTGCTCCGAGTTCGACGGACCTGTTCACCTCTGTCTGGTTCGCCGCTGGTCCCTGGTCGGCAGACTCGTTGCCTTCGGTTCCGTTGGCTGCTGTCTCGTTGCCTGCTGGGTCTTGGACGCTGGATTCGTTGTTTTCGGTGCGATTCGTCTGTGTTCCCTCGTTGCTGGAGCCATTCGGCGCGGTGGCGTTTTGTTGGAGTACCCCCACGCCACCGTGACTCGCGTCGGTGTAAGAGTGTGCCGTCCCCCGCTCAATCTGGGCTGGGTTGCTGCCAGTGGCCGCCGGCCCCGCAGCTGCGGCTGTCGAGAGCAGCGAGCAAAGGGCCGCGATCATCAGCAGTGAGCGGAGTGATGGCATCGTATCTTCAGAATGGCGTCACGCAGTCAGAGAAGCCGAAACCGACGTTGTCCCCGAACTTCGTGATGAGTTCTGGAGCCACGATTGCCAGCACGACGACGCCGAGGCCGACCAGCGAGAGGATAAGGTCCCGGCGAGCCTCGTTTTGCTGGTTCGGGTTGCCAGAGGCCCGCATGTACGACAGGCCACTGCGACCGACGAACACCATCGTCGCTGGCAGGCCAAGACCAGCCAGTGCGCCAAAGACGACGTCGACGCCGTCCTCGACAGCAGTGTCACAGTAGATGTTCCCGACGTCGGTCTGGCCCATCGCCGAGCCAGCAAACAGCGTGAGGATCAACAGCAGTTGGGTCGCCTGTCGCACGCCGGGCGTGAGCCACGCGTCAGCAAACCGCCGCTTCGCGTGAGTGTAGAGTGTTGGTTGTGTGTTCGATGCGTTCGATGCGTTGGTCCGTGTTGACATAGATGTCTCTGGTTTTGCGGTCTTGCTTGCCCACCGGTTCCCCACCGGTAATCCGCTACCGATCTTGTGTTGATTTTCTTACACAGTTGGTGAATCCTATTCTGAATTCGCCAGCACGTATTGACAGTGGGACTATCAAAAAACTTGTGAACAAGATGAAGAGTTCTGGATTGTGATAGGTAGTCCTACTCGGCAATGCCTTAATTTTCGGGCCGCATGAATGATAATGCTAATATACATATATATTAGTACATCAACTGGTAACTTTGTTAACTAAACTATCAGCCGC
Source organism: Haloarcula marismortui ATCC 43049 (assembly GCF_000011085.1). Lineage (NCBI taxonomy): Archaea > Methanobacteriati > Methanobacteriota > Halobacteria > Halobacteriales > Haloarculaceae > Haloarcula > Haloarcula marismortui. The sequence continues at coordinate 72,130 of NC_006393.1, read as the reverse complement.
AAAGTTTCCAAACCGTATATCAGAAATTACGGCAGTTGGGGAGGTATATTGACAGTCCTAACTGGTGTTATATTTAATATAATTGGATACAAGAAGGGCATAGAAGCTGACCAATAGAATATGATTAGGCTAGTTTCATACAAGGGCAAAATCAGGGTATGAGGCGAGCCAGACTGAAACCAGACTACAGAAGATTAGATGTGGAGGGCTAGCACTGGGTGATAGTAAACTCTGGACGAGCCATTTGCATCAATATCGACGATATCAGTCGTTTAGCCGACCTCGAAGGAATATTCAGTAGTTCGTGATATTCGAGTGCTGCGCTGACGAAACGACAATGTCAATGACATCGTCAAGGCGACTAATTGATTCGAGGACCTCGATAGTCGTCCCTGTACCCGTACTCATCTCCCAGTAGTACTTCTCGCCACCTTGACCGTCGCCCGTGCGTTTCTTCCCGTCGATTGTTCCGATCATATCCAACTCAAGAAGGTGGTCCCACATACGGTCAAAGGCTAGCTTATTGACGCCAATTTCCGAACAGAGGTTTGGTTTCTCAACGCGCTCTTCAGCTTCTCGGACATGGTCATCGACGATGAGATCATCCGAATGATCAAGCGCAACCTCGCCGGCTTCGTAGAGATAGTCGATTGCCTGCCGAGCAGAACCTTTGTCCTGTGCGGCGAAGGCAGCGCACAGCGAGATAGCCGAGTCATCGACAGCTCCATCAACGAATGCACGGTCAGCGCGTCGCGAGAGAATCTGCTGGAGTTCTTCCGACTCATACGCGTCGAACTGGATGACTGAGTCGTACTGCGAGGACTTGACTTTCGGGTCCAGATTCGAGAGAAACGTGGAATCGTTCGTGATCCCGATAATCCCAAGCTTGGTGTTTTTTACATCTCCCTGCTTCCGGGCTCGAGGAATCGAATAAAGGATTTCGTGCTTGTCGCCGATTGAGTCGACTTCATCAAGGACAACCACGACAATCTCGGCGAGAATGTCAAGATCACGGCAGAGACGCTCTATGAGGTCCTCGCCGGCACCAGCGCCGGCGGGACCTCGATCAATCACGTCTGCGAAACGACTGACGACTCACCACACGCTAATACCGTCCGTGGACATCTCAGCGATCAGTTTGAACTGGATTCGGTTGAATCGGTTGGAGACACGCTGCTTCAACGAGATACGCTTGAGACACTTCCAGATCGACCGGTGGAGGTCTGCGCAGACCTCCACCTCGATCCCTACTACGGTGATGAGGACGAAACCGAGGCTCTGTACTCCTCACAGGCCAAGCGTGGAACAACGACGTTTCACGCCTATGCAACGCTCTACGTGCGCGTACGCAACAAGCGATACACGCTGGCGGTTCACCAGCTCGTTGCTGGCGAAACCACCAGCGATGTCCTCGGTGAGTTTCTTGAACTCCTTGACGGCCTTGACCTCGGCGTCAAGGCCGTCTACCTTGATCGAGGTTTCTACAACAGCACCTGTCTCAAGCTGCTGTACGCGCACAATTACGCCTATGTGATGCCGATCGTCAAGTGGGGTGAGACGATTCAAAACAAACTCAGCGAAGGCTGGAGCCGCGAGATCGAACGCGATCTCGCTGGCGAGGTGGAGTTCCCTGTGTTCATCGACTGCGTGTACCAGCAGGGACGGTACGACGAACATGGGGTGGCGCGTCACGGCTACGCCGCTGACGCGCCCTTTATCGACACGCCACGAGATGCACGAGAGCACTACAGCAAGCGCTTCGGCATCGAATCAAGCTACCGATTAGCCAAGCAGAGCCTCGCTTTCACTAGTTCTCAGGATGCTGGACTGCGGTTGGTAATGTTTGTAGTGAGCCTACTGCTTCAGAACAACTGGCGATATCTCCACTGGAGGTACGCGGCGGCGCCCCGCCGCGGGGGGCGCCGCCTCTTGCAGTGGTCGTTCACGGAGTTTTACGAAATGACGCTTCGCGCGGCTTGGACAGCACTCGGTGTCCGCAGGTCTGTTCCAGCGAATCAACCACTTGACGACCGGTTCTTCCGGTAACTGTCCATCGGGCCGGACAGCGGTCGTCAGTGGTGACACTGTCGCGTCGGCGGCAGTCCGCCGCCGACAGCGACGGTCCATCCCGAAAATCATGCTCACCAACGGTTCGAAGATGCTCCACAGCTAGTTCGGTTTGGTTCACCGCCATCAAACGGGGTTACGCGGCTGTCAATGTGATCGACTGATGGCATTTCGAAGTCGAGTTACTGCATATCTTCGTCATGGACTGGACTCGATGTTGACATTTGCTGAGAATGCGACAGGTAGCAGTCTCCGCGCAGTCAACGGCGCGGCTTCCCTACATAGGAGCACTGGTCAACTACTGGCAGTGGGTTCCGAACCGACCGATGCATTAAGCGTACACGCAAACTGATTAATAGTATCAAACGGCTATGATTGCATACGGAGTTCATGATATATGCAGAAAGTTGCTCTACGACATATAATGAGAATTTTTATCATTATAGTTCTGTTGTCCACAACAGTGGCGGGAACAGCAACTGCTGAGCCGGTGGTCACTGTTTCAACAGCAAGTGGAGAGATATCGGAGGGAGAAACAATCAAAACTACTGATGAGGTGACAATCAATATCAACGCAGCTGCGGACTCAATGATTACTGTTGTCGAGATTCGAATAGATGGAGATGTTGTCAAAACGTATGAGCCAAAATCCAATACCTTCTCAAAGACAACCACTCCCGATACCGGAGACGGAGAGCAAAATGTGGAAATAATCGTTAGTTCAGATAGGGTCACCACATTCAATTATACAATCGTACAAGATAGCATACCACCAGTTATAGAGTATACAAGCCCAGTTCAGAGATATAGTGGTAGATCCTCGCCAAGCAACGTAACCGTAGAGAATGCCTATGTGAACTTATCTGGGAATATATCAGATACTACCGGGGTTAACACTGTAAGCATCCGTCGGACATATCAACATAGCTCTAACGCATCAAGCGGTCAGTCTGTTAGAACCTATAGAATCAACAATCCTGGCAATAGGTTCAACCAACAGCTGTTTCTTGGCAGTGGCGAGAACGAACTGCTAGCCCGATACACAGATGAGATGGGGAACGTTAGACGCCATGAATTCACAATCTCTGTCTCTGATAGCGAAAACCCGAAAATAAGCCTGACAGTGCCGAACAGAACATTCAACCAGCAGGTTGAGATGCAGGTGTCAGTCACCGACAATGTCCAACTCCAGACGGTGACGGTAGAACGGCCTGATGGGACAGGATTTCGGCCAATTACAGAGAGCAATCCAGAACCAGACCCGAGCCTATTATCAACTAAGATAAGCAGAAACATCAGCTTAGATGAGGGAAAGAACAACATTAGTGTCACTGCAACAGATCGCGACGGCAATAGCGCCTCAGAGTCAGCTACGATTACCTACAACAGACAGATTGAGCCGAAAATAACTATCTACCGCAATCAGACCCAAATAACAAATGGCAACCTAAGCCTCCAAGCCGCAGTAATTCAGGGCGAGATCACGCGTGTAAGTGTTGAAACAATCAATCTCACTACCAATGATATAGTTGACCTCCAGTTAATCTATAGCGGTACCGTGCGAGAGCGGGTTGATATTGGTGAGATTATTGCCTTGGCCGGTGGCCGAACCCAAGTACAAGTGAGTGCCACTGACTCAGAGGGGGAGCTACATACTAATGTACTAGTAGCTGATAATAGATCTGGAAAGGTATTTATTAATGAGTCCTCGTTAGCTGATGAGAGGTCAGCTCAAACCGCTACCGAGACACAGGCTGTGAGTAATGAGAGTAGTAACGACTCGAACAGCTCAAACACACCAGGTACAGATGAAGCAATACAAGAGACGATTACTGCCACAACAACAGGAGCCACGACTGAACCAACTGAAATACCGGCCAGCACGGCAATAGAGGCAACTGGTGTCTCGGTAGTTGTTGCCAAAATAAATCAAACGCAAATACAGCTTGGTGATACTGTTACCGTTAATGCCTCCATCGAGAACAGAAGGAGAATAAATCAGGACGTAGTGGTTCCAGTAGCTGCCAATGGGGAGGTAATCTACACTCAAAATAAGACGATTCCTAAGAATTCGACTATAAATATGAGTCTCCAGTATACTGCAAATAAACCCGGAAATGTCTCACTACAGGTTGGTAGCGCTCCCGCCGGAAAAATTAGTGTTAGTGAGGATTCGGGACTTGTTCCTCTGGATTTGGTTCGAAACGGACTAATCGTATTCGGTAGCATCGTCATAGGTGGGTACTTAATCCTCAAATCGTTAGCTATCTACCTCGGGTACTAACTCAACTACCCCACCCTACTTTGCTCAGTCTGACGACTTCACTCGTAGAGGGTAGGGCTCGTCCGTGAACTCGGGATTGAACCCATCGAGGTAGCCGGTAAATCCGGCGTTCGGTTTCAACGTTTCAGACTTCAGGACAAGTTGACTGTCGCCAGTCCGCCAAGACGACTGTTGGCCTCAACGGGCATACCGTATACGGATATTCTTTACCGCGTTGTGATCTGAATTCGCTTCCAATCCACAGTTCATGCACTGGAAGTCGTTGCGCGACAAGCGATTCTCATCTACCGTGAATCCGCAATCAGAACGCCGCTATGACGTGTACGCCGAGCCGACTTGAAGCCGATGGATTCCTACATCCCGATATAGCCCGCCGTTTCCACCTGCTGTCAATTAGCACGCGTCGATCCTAAATGTCCAAAGGCGCACATATCAATCGCTCGTCAGTCACAATCACGTACTTGCGCCATCATGGACCTGCGTAAAAGCAGGCCCTGGCGCTGGGTTGCGGTCTGTCACAACGGATAATAGATCCAAGAGTTACCGCAACCCATATTAGAAACGTACGCAGGTCGACAAAAAGATAGAGGTATCGTTGTCTCAATTAGAGCGTCGCCGTGAGGTGCAAAGACTCACTTTGCGCACGCGCTGGTCATAGGAGTCGTCTAGTGTGCTCTATTGAAACTGCAAGACAGAAAGACGATTAGAGCGTTCTAGCGAGTTTCTTGATGTTGTTGAGAGCGAAGAGAAGAACGATTTCACGGAACTGTCGGTACCAGAACCGCGAACGCAGGGCAGCGGCCTGCGTTCGCTTGACCGAGGAGCACGTTGTTTCAGCCATCCAGCGTTGCGTGTAGCCCTTTGCTCGGATGAGTGCGTTATTGGCGGTTGCCATCATCGAAGATCCGCGGTAGTGAACGAGATACTCGACATTGAGCGCAGCAACTTGGTATTCCCTGTTCCAGTCTTGGAACCCATTGTCGGCGACGACAGACCGCAGGTCGTCCACGTTCCGGTGGACGACCCGCGGTCCAGCCTTCGTGTCGTGTTCACGCTCGATACAGCAATGTACGTCCAGCACTGCTAACGACTCTGTATCGGTCAGCGTCGTCGCTTTGATCGTTTTTACGCGCCGGCCACAGCGTTGGAGGTAGTGTTGAGAAGCCTGCTGCCGCTCGATGAATGTGCTGTCCAAGGCAACGTGGCCTGATTGCGGGAGTTGCTGCGCTGAAACGCGCAGCAACGCCCGCCAGATGTACATCGCATACCGGTCGAGTGAGTGGTAGAACGTGGTTGGATCAGGTAACGTATCCGAGTGAAGGCCGAGTCGGTCGCATATCTCCGGCATGAGACCGAGCCGATCAACAAGCTCGGCGTGGCTGTGGTCTTCTTCTTTACGAATGCAGTGAGCGACTATGTGGGCCTCGCGGGCAAGCCCGCCCGAGTCGGGCTTGCCCGCTTGCTTCCCCTGCTCTGTTGAATAGCGGTGTTGGTCGGGGTAGTCGGAGTTTGAGTTGCTCGTTAGTAGCTGACGCTAGTGGTCTCAAGACCAAGATAGTCTCAGTGTGGCTCAGAGGGCGCTATTCACCTATGGAAACGCTGCTGTCTACACAAACCACCGTTTTCGAAAAAATAGTTTCGCCGTACTGTGGTCTGCCGTTCTCCCAGCTGGCAGGCGGCGGATATCTTCAGGCGGTGCGGTCGCGATACGGCGATAGCTGTCGCTAACGCTGGCCCCGACCGACCACTGAGGGCCGCCCGCCCGGCGGCCCTCAGTTCCCTCGTCTACGCACTCACATCAGGTGGATCGTACACCTCGCCTCGGTCTAGCATGTGGTAAATCAACACCAGCATTTTCCGAGCGCAGGCTACGATCGCCTTCTGTGAATTCTTCCGGCTTGCTAGCCGCTCATAGAAACGGCTTAGATACTCATCGTTACAGGTGTGAACTGCTGTATTTGCAGCCTGGACGAGCAACCACCGGACACGACCGGATCCACGTTTCGAAATACTCCCCTCGATCCGCGAGTCGCCTGACTCGCGGATCACCGGGTTCAATCCGACATAACTGACGACCGATTTGTCACCGTCAAACCGACTGATCTCGCCTAACTCGGCGTAAATCGACAACGCCGTATAGTAACTCACGCCGGGAATCGTCATCAGCAGCTGGGTCTCCTTCAGAGACCCAGCGCGCTCTTCGATCGTTCTTCGAGGTTCTGAATTTCCTCGGTGAGCGTCTCAATCAACTCGATGTACGACTCTAGTAACGAGTCCCATGGTGACGGGATCGAGAGTTCCCGCAGGAACTCTCGTCCCTCTATGGTTATCGGCTTCACGTCCTCAATGATACCGTGGTCGGAAAGGAGCCCGTGGATCTTGTTGGCGTATTTGGTACGGTTTTCGACTAACGTCTGTCGCCCGCGCACGAGTGCGCGGGCTTCCCTGACTTCGTCGGTTAGAACATAGCTTTCAGGGACAGAGTTCAGCCGTACCATCCGCGCTAGTTCTTTAGCGTCGACGCGATCAGTTTTCTTGTCGGTGTCAGCGATCTGATTCAGCTCCTTCGGGTGAGCGACAGTCACATCCAAATGTTCCGACAGCGTATCGTGGATGTGGTAGTAATTGCTGGTCGCTTCGATTGCGGCTTCAGCACCAGCGTATCGCTGGGCGAGGTCGTCGAGGTTCGCGTTCTCGACGCGAACCTCTTCGACGATCTCACCAGCCTCATCCACTACTGCCACCTGTGCGTACCGTTTGTGGAGGCTCTGGTGAATCACTGGACGGCGTCGGCTTCGACCGTCAGAATTAGGAAGATGAAGCGGGAAACCGTCGCTGATTCATATCTAAGATCTCCCGCTTCACAAGCAACGTCGTTCAGTTAGCTAAAAATGCTGTTGGTGAGCGAGGCGAAGTCGCCGCCCCCGAAGGGGGTGGCGGCTTCGCCGAGTATGCGGTAGTGTCGCTGCACTGTCTGCGGGTTTACCTGGAAAAATCCTACCGAGAAGCACTTGATTTGCTGAACGAGATGCCACAAATACTCGGGGAGATCGGCCTCAACGCGGCCGATCTCCCCGACCACTCTACGCTAGTCAAGTGGTTTGACAGAATCAAGACAGCGATCTGGCGAGTGCTGCTGCGCCTCTCGGCGCAGGAGCACGAGCCATCCGGTCACGCCGCTATCGACGCGACGTTTTTCGACCGGGAAAACGCTAGCAACCACTACTGCCGTCGGACGAATTACCGGGTTCAGACGCTCAAAGCGACAGCTCTCGTCGACACAGAAAGCCAAGCGATTCTGGACGTTCACTGTACGACTGAGAAACGTCACGACACACAGCTCGGCTGGCAGGTCGCCCGCCGCAACGCGGGCGACCTCGCCAGCCTCGCTGCCGACAAAGGCTACGATTGGATGGAGTTACGTAAAAAACTCCGCGAAAAGGGGGTAAGACCGCTAATCAAACATCGTGAGTTCCGGCCCATCGATCACGCGCATAACGCGCGGATCGATGGGCCTCGATACCGCCAACGAGCGATGTGTGAGACCGTCTTCTCCACGGTTAAGCGCACGCTCGGCGACGCCGTGCGTGCGCGAACTTGGTACGGTGAATTTCGTGAACTCGTTTTGATGTGTGTCGTTCACAATATCAAGCAGTCTCTGAAACAGTGAAATCAAGCTCCGTCTGGCGATTCACCACGGCCATCTGTTTAAAACGCTCACGGAAGGGCTCCTTGTATGGCGTCTGGCTCTGCATTTCCAATAACGCAATCGAGAGAACTGGCTCATTTTTTGATTTGACAAGAAGTTCATCAAGCAGAAACTTGAGGCGGTTTTCGGGATTAGTTGTCCTGATATTGTGAACTGAGTCGGCAAGTTCCTCCAGAAGGTAATCAAGGAACGCTGTGAGGAGTTTATTTTTTGTATCGCAGTGGTAATGTACTGCAGTCGTAGTCTTTCCATATTCGTCTGCAATCTGTTGTATCGTAAGATCTGCATACCCATACTCGCATAGTACCTGATAGGTTGCCTTCATTATCGCCCTTTCAGGTTCTGGAAAACTCTGGCTTGCTAAATCGTCCATTAGGTACTGATTTCAAGTTCATCTGTATAATAGATGTGACTTCTTTGACGAGTTGAATAGCAACTAGCTCATAAACAGTTATTGCGTGGTATGTAGTTTCACCAAGATTATATCTGGCAGGCAGTGGGCATAATACATGAGTCTATCGCAGTTCTACTCGACTAAATGGGTAAGCATCGCTATTTGCGCTTGCTTACTTCTCAGCATGGCGACGCCGGTAGCAGCGGATTCGGTAGTCATTGGCGAGCCGGGAATCAGTGCTTCGACACCGGAACCAGTCGTCAGCGCTGAATCAGCCCAATCATTGCAAGTTGTCCTTGTCAATGATGGTGAACTCAGAAAGGGCAACGAAGCAGCGTTTGAAGAGGAAGTACAGCGTGCAAAAAATGTTCAGGTTGAAATACAGGATGATAAGCTCGACGCACCAATTGAAGTAAAATCAGGTAAACAGACAATTGGGACCATTGCTGACGGCCAGCAGGTGCCGCTTGATTTCAGGATTGAGGTCGGCAACGCCAAACCAGGTATATATGAGGTCCCAGTCGTAATCGAATATTCGCACACGCGAGCGGTAAGTTTCGGACCACTTGACGACACGGAACGGCAAACGCGCTCAGGAGAGGTTGTCCGAGACATAACTCTTGAAGTTGAAAATGAACCCCGATTTAATGTCACAAGGGTAGGTAAAGACAGTATCATCGCAGGTGACAACGGTATGGTTCGCTATACCGTTGAGAATACCGGGACACGCGCCGCAACGAACGCTGAGGTCACTTTCACTACGACCACTGAAGGAACGTTCTTCGGAAAGGCAGCAAGCCCTTCACAGAATACCGCTCGTTCGATTGGCTCACTGGCACCTGGGGAAGACACAACGGTGAGTGTTCGAATGGGTGCCAATGAAAATGTAGACTTGGGCACATATCCAGTCACAGCAACAATTGAGTTCGAAAACGGAAACGGCATAACAGAGACAGCTGATACTGCGCGAGCGAATTTTACTGTCCAAGCAGACCGATCATTTGAAATCAGTGAGGTTCAGGCAACCGATTTCAGAGTAGATGAACCTGAAGCAACACTCCAAGCTACCATTACGAACGAGGGGCCAGCACCTGCACAGAATATGGTCGTTCGCATCGGCCAACAGGAGCAGCTTCCACTCACAGTAACTAGCGGTGAAGCGGCAGTCGGTGATCTGGCTGTTGGTGAATCCGCTGAGGTGTCGTTCACAGTTAATATCCCCGAGGAAGCAGAGCCGGGCTCAATTTCTGTTCCATTAGATCTTGAATATGAAAACGATGCTGGCGATGTTCTTCGACCGTCGACACCACTTCGGCAGCGTGTCGTCATCGGTGAGGAGCGTGACCGATTCCAAGTTATCGGAACAAATACGACAGTAACGCCGGGTGGCAGCGGCGAGATGACAACTACGATCAGGTACACCGGAAATGAAACAGTAACGAACGCGAATATCAAATTATTCACTAATGACCCGCTATCGTCTTCAGACGATGGTGCTTATCTCGGCACTGTTGAGCCCGGTGAGACTGTAACTGCAACGTTTCGAGTGAGTGCTTCCGATACTGCCCTAACAAAAGAGTATAGTTCATCAGTTGAGATTCGGTACGATGAGTCCGACGGAGATACACGCTTTACTGGCTCACTTACCATTGGCGTCCCAGTTCGTGCAGCCGATTCCGGTGGGTTCCCACTAATTCCGGCGGCTGCGGTTGGGATGGCTGCACTTGTCGGTGGCACTATCGTTGTATACCGACGGCAAAATTAATCTCAGATAATACGATGATGAGCTTGCGAACGATATTTGCACGGCTTGGACGACTCATTCAGAGTCGGCCACTGATCATGCTCACAGCCGTAGTTGTTGTCACTGGGATAGCATTTTCCGGTGCCGCACAGATTGAAAGTGTCACCGGGGACCGCGCATTTGTCGGTGAAAATCCCACATTAAATACGTATGATGATAATTTCGACCGCGGGACGATTGCTACCCTTGTGCGGGGAGAGGTTACAGAACCCGCGACAATGCGGGCTATCGATCGATATGATCGACGAATGTCCGAAGTTGATGACGTTGAACAAGTAATCAGCCCTGCTGATCAAGTGCGAGCAGAGTATGGCCGTATTCCTGGATCACAAGAAAAAATACAGCGGGTTGTTGGGAATCCAGACTCAACGGTAGTTACCATCGTTCTTGAACCCGGGCTTACACAGCAACAATCCCGGCCTATTTATACAGATGCTATTAATGCCAAAGAATGGGGGGAATTTCCGAGCGGCGTGAGCGTTACAATTACTGGTTCAGCAGCGTTCTCGTCGCAACTTTCGGGACTCATTCAGCAGAGCACGCAGCAGTTGCTCGGGTTAGCTGTAGGGCTAATGGTTATCGCCCTATTCTTCTTGTTCCGGGGTGTTCGACTCCGCTTGCTCCCGATAGTTGCGGTCTTTGTCGGTGTAATTTGGACGTTTGGAGCGATTGGGTACGCAGGTATCCCAAACTCAACGTTGACCAGTTCTGTGTTCCCAATTTTGATCGGATTGGGAATTGACTATTCTATACAGTTTCATGAACGGTACGAAGAAGAGCTTGAAAATCACCGCCCACGCGAAGCGTTGCCACTAGCATTGGGTGGTGTTGGCCCACCCGTTCTAGTTGCGATGTTCTCAGCGGCACTTGGATTCGGAGCAACGTGGGTTTCCACAATCGGATCACCAGCGTTTGTCTGGTTTGCACAAACGTCTATTTTCGGTGTGGTGCTAACATTTATCACTGGATTGTTTGTGCTCTTGCCAGTCCTCACACTCTGGGTCCGCTTCCGTAGCACATCTGAAGAGGAGGCCAGTCCCTCCCATGAGTCGGAGTTCCCACCACAGGAACAGACCGGAAGCAGTAACATTGGCCGTCTTGGACAGGCACTCGGGCGGACATCACGCACTCTTGCAGCTAATCCTTTCATTGTTCTCTCTATTGCGATTGTTGTCGCAGCTGGTGGGTTTGCGGTCAGTTCTGATCTAGAAACGACTGCGGATACTGAGGAATTCATTCCACAGGACCTGCCGGCCTATACCGATCTCCAGGAGTTTCGATCTGTCGCTGGGGGTGGTGATGCCGTTCAGTACAGCATTCTTGTTAGTGGGGAACAATTGCGCGACCCAGACGTGTTACGCTGGATGGAGAGGTTCCGCGTCATCGCCAGTGATAAGCAACAAATTACCAGTGTCTCGACACCAGCAACGCTGATTAAACAGCATAATGGCGGAACACTACCAGAGACAGAACGTGAGGTTAGACAGACTTTAGCAGCCATCCCAGACGATCAAAAAGCCCAGTATTACAGCAACGGCCATGCACAGATCCGGATAACTGCTGAACAAGACATGAACACCGACGAGGAACTTGGCTTGTTCGACACTATTGAGACATCAATCGCATTAAGTCAGCCTCCATCCGGAGTCGATGCCAAGCTTACAGGGCAATCACCCGTATCGACACCATCGATCGTTGAGCAGATCGAAAATCGGAATGCAACGACTGGGCTTGGATTTGCCCTTGTTTTTGGGGCATTACTCCTCTACTATCGAAACCTGCTTCGGGCTGTTGCCCCGCTTGTCCCGATGCTATTTGTCATCGGCTGGCAAAATCTCTATATGTTAGCTCTGTCAATATCGGTGTCGCCACTTGGTGCGTCTCTTGGCGCAATGAGTGTCGGCATCGGCGCAGAATACACGATCATCGTAATGGAACGTTACTTCGAAGAGGTCGAACAGACTGGTATTTCCCGGCTTGATGCAGTCGAAACCGCCGGATCGCGTGTCGGCAAAGCGATTACCGTGTCTGGGATGACCACTGTTTTCGGGTTCTCAGCACTCACGCTATCACCATTCCCTATTCTAGCTGACTTCGGGTGGCTAACTGTGGGTGTCATCTTCCTCACCCTCATTGCCTCTCTGGCAACCCTACCACCGACGCTTATAGCCCTTGGGCGTCTCTCGGATAAGATTGAGTCAGTCCGCGCAGATAAAGCAGCTTCACGAAACATAGTGCCATCAGAAACCGATGATTGAAACCATCCTTGTCCCAGTTGACGGATCACCGCAAGCTATTCGTCTTTAGTTAGGCCTCACACCTCGGTTATGCAGCGGTGGCGAGCGTCTCTTGCAGTATCGGTCGTTGCTGGTGAATTTTCTGAGCATCCTCGATCAGCCGCTCTAACAACGATGGCGGCGAGTAGCCGAGGTACTCACCGAGTTCAAAGAGGATGAGCTGGGCGTGCGATCGAAAGGTCGCCGCCCAGCGTTCCGGCGGAAACACGATTTCGTCGTCGGCTTGTTCGGTGACCAGACCCAGCAGATCACGGCTCACTAACAGCGACAGCAACGCCGCATATATCAGGATCTCCATGATATACGTCTTACTCGTATCGAACTCATCCAAGTTGTACTGCGTCTTCAGCTCACGAAACAGCAGTTCTACCTCCCACCGACATCGATAGATCGTTGCTAGATCTGCTGGCAGAAACTCCTCTCTCGGGAGATTCGTAATGTACAGATGGTAGTTGTCGGCGTCTGCGATGAGGACGCCGACGACACGAAACGTCTTGCTGTCGTATGATTGTGTGCCCGCGTACTCTCGTCGCTGAAACGTCGCTTCCACTTCTACATCAATGTGCTCTCGGTAGAGGTTGTCCACGACATCCTGGATCTTCTCCCCTTCCAATGGAATGGCGTCGCCACGCCATTCCCGTAATTCCGCTGTTATTTTCGGGTTTGCGTTCGGTTTCAGCCGACTCACGAAGTATCCGTTATTCTCGTCAATCAGCGCAAAACGGCGGTACTTGAAGTACGCTTGATCGAACAGTACCAACCGATCTTTTAGCCATGATCCCGTAGAAAACTCGGTGCCGTCGTGCGCTTTCTCGTCAGTGATGCTGAACCGATCAATCGTCTGGCCAGTGACATTATGGAGCAGGTGGAGCCCGCGGCGGGGAGGAGGTCATTCAGGGAATAAACAGTTCTCGATGTAGCGCTGGAACTCGGCTCTGGTGTAGTCGATGGGCTCCTCGTCGCTTGTAATCTGCTCTGTCTGAATACCGATTAAAACGGTGTGGAACAGCGCGGCTGTTTGGGATGGATTCTCGACATCGAATGCGCCTGCATCGACGCCCGCCCGGATAGCACGTGCAATTTGTTTCCGAATGAAATCATCACTCCTACGAAAGAGGCGGCCGTAATTGTCGTCGTGTGCTGCTTGCGCTCGCAGTTCAATTATAGCCTGGGTAAACTCGAGATTGTTGTTGCCGTTGGTGCCAAACATCTCGTCAACGATTATTTCGATATACTCTTCAGGCGACTGGTTGGGAAGTGGGACCTGGCTTTCGACCTGCTCCAACATATAGTCCAGAAGATCTACTAGCAATTCGTCCTTATTATCGTAGTGGTGATATATGAGTGACTGGCTTTTTTCGAATTCATCGCCTATTTTTGAAATAGTTAGGTCCGCGTACCCGTGCTGACGTAATGCATAGAATGTAGCTTCAAGAATCTCTTCTTGGGTTCCCTCTGGATTCTGGAAGAAGGATATCTCGTTAGTCATCTTTACCCCGACTATTTTTTGGTTGTCTGGGACGGTTCAAACTGCTCACGGCTCTATTACCCACTGCGTATGACACAGGGTCAAACTGAGTTATGTTTTTTATCATTGTGCTGAATAGCGAGTACAAGCCGCAGATGGCTGTATAATTGATTATTCATTCGGCTAACTTAAGCATATTGTTGACCACTGTTCTATCGGAGTGCACGAGACTGTCGGATCCTCTTCTATGTGGCCGTGACATTGCGCCTGTCCAGATTATAGGGGCGCTTACGTCTAGACCTTATTGGTGAATCAAGGCACAGCTCGAACGATTTTCTTGAACGCGTCTTGACTAGATTTGTAAGAGTCCGCCTGTGGAGTTAGAGCCCCTGAGATACGGCCACAGCCTGTCCTTTGAGGTAATTCGGTGCGGCGAGAGGCACCGTTGTTGGTCAGTTGGGTTGCGATTCGCATTTTACTGTTCCTTCTCATCTGACCCTGTGACGCTCCCGTACTCGGAGGTGTCTGTCGTAGGCTGACTTTCACGACTCCATGACGTACTTCAGGCTCCGGGGGTTCAGTGGATTTTTATAGAGCCTCTCTTGATCCGGTTTTATGTGTCGGTCAGTCCGGTGACCGAAACCAACAGGGTAATATGCACCCGCACCTTTTGATTGATTACTTAGTAAACGCAAAATGACACAGAACACACTTCCTAACCCGCCGTCGTTAACCACCGTCCTGACTGCCGTTTTACTCGTGGGATTCGTTGTTAGTGCGGTCCCCAGTATTGCAACTGCTCAGGCATCAGAATCTGGGGACGTTGTTGGAAACCCAGATGTCACTTTTACAACTTCATCTGAGCCGTTATCAGCCGACACCGCCGATGAGCTCACAGTTTCGATTGTTAATTACGGTCAGATTATCCAGCATGGTCCATCGCAGTACGAAGATAGTGTTATGACTGCTAGAGGACTATCCTTTGAGATAGATGACGGGGATACTCCAATTGATGTCCAAACTGGACAGGTATCTGTTGGTAACTTTCCAACTGGAAGTATAGAAAAGACTGTCTCTGTTATAGTCCCAGACAATGCTGAACCGGGAACATATAAACTCCCAGTCAATTACGAGTATTCATATACCCGCCATATTCGCTATGGGCCCAGTGGACCTACTGAGGGAAGCGACTCCACAAAAACGAAAACTGGCTCAATAACAGTTCAGGTTCGGGAAGATGCTCGGTTTGAGATTGTTGAAGCAAATGCGACAACGCAGGTTGGCGATAACAATGATGTCTCGTTCACACTCAAGAACACCGGCTCAGAAATCGCGAGAGGTGCAAATATCAATGCAGAGTCACAGAGTAGTTCGCTAACGTTCGAATCCGGAGATACGTCTTCGACAGCATCTGTCGGCGACTGGGAACCAGGGGAGATCCGGACTGTCAGTTATAACGCTGCACTTGAGTCCGACGCTCCTGTACGAGGGTATTCAGTTAACTTGAAAATAAACTACGATGATATCGATGGAATTGACCGAACATCAGACCCGATTACGACCACGGTCCAATCGATCCGCGAGCAGGATTTCATACTTAGTAACGTGGAGTCACAACTTCGTGTCGGTGAGGACGGTGACTTGATTGGTACCGTACACAACGACGGGCCCCTGCCGGCACGCAACGTCGTGGTACAGTACACTGGGGAGGACCAGAGTGTGATTCCAACGGAAGATTCAACTGCCGTAGGAACGCTTGATCCCGGTCAATCTGAGTCTTTCTCGTTGCCGATTGCAATCAGCGGTAGCGCCGAGTCTGGGCTCCGTTCACTTGACATGGCCATCAAATACCGCAACGACGAAGGTGAGACAAGGACTTTCGATGAATTGGCTGTAGACGCCGAGGTTGCTTCTGAGCGCGATCGCTTTGATGCCACGATTGAAAACCGTACTATCCAAGCAGGTGGTTCCCGTGCTGTCGATGTTGCAGTAACGAACAACCTCAACGAAGTCGCAAGCGATGTCGAGGTCCGACTGTTCGCCGACGATCCGTTAGACACGGGAGATACCGACACGGGGTACGTTCAGTCACTTGACCCGGGTGAGACAAAAACGGTGACGTTCGAGTTGACTACCACCGGGTCTGCAACAGTGGGGAGTACCTACCCTATCTCTTTGGACTTCCGATATGACGACACCGAAGGCGACAGCCATCTCACCAAGACTTACCGACTTCCAATTGATGTAATCGAAAGCCAAGAGGGTGGGCTACCGTTGCCAGTTATCGCCGTTGCGCTCCTCGTTATTGGAACGGCGGCGCTCGTCATCTATCGGAGGCAGCAATAGCTGATGTCGCTTGACAAGCAGATAGAGGTGTTGACGCGGCGGCTTAATAACACCATCGTCGACAGTCCACGTAAAGTCATTGTCGGCTTTCTCGTGCTCACGCTTGTATTCGCTGGCGGGGTAGGATTAGTCAGCACAGATACTGAAGCGACTGACTCGTTCACCGACGGTCTTGAGGAACAAGAGGCGCTTGATGCAGTCAATGAAGAATTTGAAGATCCGTTCAAACCGGAGAGTGAATCTACTCAACTCATCCACTCGGGAAGTAACGTCCTGACGAGGGAAGCACTTCTCAGGGATCTCCGGGTTTTAGAGGAAGTTGAGTCGCGGGACAATCTCCGTGCCGCCTCAGCGAATGGCCCGGCAACGGTCATTGCTCAGCAGATTGACCCCTCAGCGGACACGGCAGCCGAACAACGACGCGCTATCGAGTCGACGAGTGCAAGTCGCATCGAAAAAATCGTTCGTGAATTGTCCGACAACTCACGATTTACCAGGACGCTTGCAACTGACTTTAACCCGACGAGCGCAAGTGCCTCAGCGTCAATCACGCTTATATCACACGATGTGCCCTCCGGATTCTCTGACAGCAATCTTCAAGAAGTACAGATAACGATTCGATCTATCGCATCTGACCAGCCTGGCGAAATAACCGCCTTCGGTAGCGGCGTAACAAACGCTGAAACAGCCACCGTCATCGGGGATTCACTTACCATCGTGATGCCCGTTGTCGTGCTGTTATTGCTGTTGTTCTTGGTTATCGCTTACCGTGATCCAATTGACCTCTCCTTGGGTTTGCTGTCGCTTCTGCTGACCATCATTTGGACGTTCGGATTCCTTGGCTTCTCCGGGATTCCATTTAGTCAGCAAATGATCACCGTCCCTGTACTGCTACTCGCGGTTGGAGTTGACTTCGGGATCCATATCATCAACCGCTACCGTGAGGAGGCCGTCGCAGGATACAATGCTACAGAGGCGATGCGGGAAGCGAATAACCAACTGCTAATCGCCTTCGTCATTGTAACGGTTACAACCGTGTTCGGGTTTGGTGCAAACGTAGTATCTGATCTCACACCAATCCGGAATATGGGGATCGCCTCAGGGATTGGGATTATTTTCACATTCCTGATATTCGGGCTGTTTCTCCCGGCAGCGAAGTTAGAAGTCGACAGGCTGCGAGAAGCTTACAACGTCCCTGAGTTCAACTCAGCACCGATCTCTTCCGAGGACTCGACGCTCGGAAAATTCCTGACGTTCCCGGCCCAAGCTAGCCGGTATGCGCCGATCGCATTCGTTGTCGTGTTGCTCATAACCGGTGGGATGGCAGCGATGTACGGGAGTGGCGTCGACACTTCCTTCGAAACCGAGGACTTCCTTCCACCGGAAGAACAGCCTGCGTACGTGACTGGGCTTCCAGAGCCGTTCGCCCCAAGCGAGTATACCGTCTCAGAGACACTCAATCTGCTTGAGGACCGCTTCTCAACCAATCAGGACCAGTCAGTGAGATTGTACGTTGAGGGGAACTTCGAGGAGAGCCATGCACTTGAGGCACTCGCAGCGCCGAACGATGACGCGACAGGCTCGCTCGCAGTCGGCGACGGCGGATCTGCTCGGCCGACAAGCATCGTGACAGTGATTCAGTCATATGCCGAGCAGGATCAAGAATTCGCCAGATTGGTTGCTCGTAACGACGTGAACGGAAATGGGATCCCCGACCGTAATCTTGATCGTATCTACGATGTGCTGCTTGCTTCGCCGGCTGGTGACCGTGCTGAACAGTACCTCACCCCAGATCGGCGGAGCGCACAGGTCGAATACGCGATTGACTCGGAGGCCTCACAGTCCGAAGCTGCCACCGACGCCAGAGCATTTGCAGAGGAATTCCGATACGAGACGACCGCAACTGGCCAGATAGTCGTCTTCGATGCGGTGACGGGTATTATTTTCAACTCTTCAATTCAGGGACTGATTATCGCGATGGGACTAACCGGGTTGTTCCTTATTATTGCGTACGCCGTACTAGAAGACAAGCCGCTACTGGGGATTGTAAACCTCTTCCCGATCCTGCTTGCAATCGCGTTCCTACTTGGGACGATGCGATATCTCGGCATCTCATTGAACGCATTAACAGGAACAATACTCTCGATCTCAATTGGGCTTGGGATAGCATACTCAGTCCACGCCACTCACCGGTTTGTCGATGAGTATAATGCTGGCGCAGACGCTTATGAGTCGATAATTATCACGTTCTCAGGAACAGGTGGAGCTCTGCTCGGAAGTATGCTCACAACGTCACTCGGGACGGGTGCGCTTGCACTCGCTATCACACCTGTTTTAGGTGACTTCGGTCTATTGATGGCAATAAGTGTTATCTACTCATTTGCGTTCACTATCATCGCGCTGCCTCCCGCAGTCCTGTTATGGGAGCGCTACCAGAGTGTGTGGTCCGAAGTTACCCTGCCTACCCCAATGTGACATCCTCCGCGCCGTTCACGGCGCGGCTTCCCGCCCGTGGGAAATAGCTTAGAGGACAATGTTGAGAAGATCGAACGAATGAAAAAACTCGAAGCAAGTCTCCGCAAATACGATATCCCACATACACCGCGTAGTGAGCGACGGTTGAGGACTGAACCCCGAGACGACTCCCTGCGGCGTCCGGCAAACCAATTTTGGCCGCATAATAATATATAATATTAACACTTACTCATAACGTTTTATCATATCTAGCTATAATTTAAAACCAAATTATGTATACTCATTTCGCATCAATACTATTTTTTATATTGAAAACTGCTATTTAGTGGATGAAACGCAGTACAAGATTCCAGCAACGTTCTCTCTTTGCCATAGGGGGACTAGGTTTGCTCATAGGGGTAGCTTTTGTATTGGTACAGTTCCGAGCAACGCTCATATTTACCGTATTCCTGTATTATGCAAGTCGCCCGATTTACCGCAAACTCGAAAGTGTCTCTACTCCATCTTATTTCAGTGAATACAGCTTGCCGTACCGACGTCAGATACTCGCTGTCACCACAATATCGGTATTTTTGCTTCCGTTCCTTCTCTTGTTCACGTACACGCTTGCACTAGTGGTTCCTGCTGTGCAGCAATTTATCGGTCAAAACGATCTTGCATCAGGGTACCTCTCTGCGATACAATCTGCAGACAGTGGCGGACTCCCAGAGCCTATTGCGGGATTGCAAATAAGTGACCTATTGGATATGAGCCCGGAAGAGATTGTCACAATACTCAACGCCCCCAGTGTTCGGACGTGGATAGAGCAAACATTAGGGACACTTATCAGCTCAATTGGGGTTTTCGCTGATGTGGGGATTCAGGCATTTCTTCTTTTAAGTGGAACATACTATTTACTCACTGATGGGCCACGTCTTTCGCGATGGCTATTCGATCATTTCGATGAATCTGGAGTTGTCGAGTCGTATGCGATAGCTGTTGACGATGAATTATCTTCAATTCTGTTTGGTAATATTTTGAATGCACTCGTGACTGGAATCATTGGGATAGTTGTGTTTTCGGCATACAATTCGATATCTCCGGCAGCTGTCCAAGTTCCATTTGCACCGTTGGTTGGCGCACTTACCGGTGCAGGGAGTTTGATCCCGGTAGTCGGGATGAAGATTGTCTACTTCCCTGTCGGAGCCATTCTTACTGTTGGGGCCGTCGCTAGTGGACAAGCAACTGCAATTGGGTACGTACTCCTATTCCTCATATTAGCATTTGTTGTTGTCGACACAATTCCTGATTTCCTTATTCGGCCATATGTAAGCGGTAACAGAACACACGTGGGGTTACTTATGTTTGCGTACATCCTCGGACCGATTGTGTTTGGCGCTTATGGGATCTTTCTTGGACCAATTTTGCTTGTCCTTGTGGCACAGTTCTTTAGAACTGTTGCACCCTATGTGGCAACCGGCGAACCACCAGACCAATCGAAATTATATGAATATTAACATACCCAGCGGATTCTGCTCATCTTGGACAACTTCTCCTCGCACGTGTGCGAGTACACGCGTAGACGAGCCCACCAACTCGGTATCGATCTCGTCTTTCTCCCGGTCGGCTCTCCAGATCTCAACCCAATCAAGCAGGTCTGGAAGAGCCTCAAATGGGAAGCATCACCGTTGATCGTGGAGAGCGCGGCAGAATACCGCGCTCTCCTCACTCAACTCTTTGAGCAACTGACGACTCAGTTGAGCTTCGCGGCCTCGTGGATTGAGGAGTATCTCGGCGGGTATCTCCAGAAGTTACGCTAGGTACTAGACGGCCCTCAGTGGCCGGTCGAGGCCAGCGTGAGTGACAGCTATCGCCCTACCGCGACCACACCGCCTGAAGATATCGACCGCCTGTCGGCTATGAGAACCCCAGACCACAGGACAGCGTAAACATTTTGATCGCGTCGCAAAGCGGTCTAGAGTTTGCCTCTGGTGCTCTCAACTGAGAGGTCACAGCTCATTGCTGTTTTGGTCGATCGCTGGAGCAGTTCGTCGAGGAACGATTGGTAGTACTCTGGATCAGCGTACTTCACCAGCCGAAGCTGGAGTATCGCCTCTAATCTCTCCGTTGTCCAGCGCATCCACTGGTTCTTGCACCGTTTGCTGACCTCCCCCATCAACCGTTCGACGGGGTTCGAGGTCCACGGCACCTCGAACCCCTCGACGGCCTGCTCGGCAAACGTCACGATCGATGGCAGCCACCGCCGAAGATACCCCGCAGCCTTCTCTGACCCGTACTGATCCAACTGCCACGCTGTCTTCTCGATACGCTCAGTCGTTCGCGCGATCCGCTCGCGGATCGCCGCGAACTCCTCGTCTGGACGGTGTTTGGCGACCGAGTTCTTCAGATGGAGCACCTCGTCGATCACCTCCGAAACGATCTCGTTCCGCTGATCCAAGGAGAACACGCCGTCGTCCCAGAGGTTGTAGTCGAGCGTTCGGCCGACGTGGACGAGATCGAGTTGGTGATCGCTGTGTTCGTCGGTAAAAGCCGCAACGATGCCGTCATCAGCGTCACTGACGACCGTCGCGTCGTCAGTAACTGCGCCGATGTCATCGAGGTCGGCTGCTGTCTTGTCCCACTCAGCGTTCGCCGAGAGATCCAGCAGGGAGCGTGACTCCTCGGCAGTATCTTCGCCGAGCGTGGCCTGGACGGAGTGGTACGAGCGGTCGTCGTCTTGGCTGTGGCACTTCGTGCCGTCAGGAGTAACAGCGTCAGCCTCTGTATCAGCGACACAGTCTGGAAGGAACTGCTTGAGCTTGCTGCCGTATTCTCTGGCGCGGCGGTTGATGGTGGTCGGCGACGGCATCTCCGAGAGGATGCCGTCGCCGTGGTCAGCAGTGTCACGATAGCTGAGCGAGGTGGCGAGATCGACACTCTTGGCCGCTATGTCCTGCTGGTAGCGGTTTTGCCCGTCGAAGCTGAGAACATCTTCGACGGGCCGGAAGTAGCTGGTTTCGTCGTGGTCAGCGTCAGTATCCTCGACGTAGTGGAGAGAGAACTCGTGCTCACCGGCGGCTGTGACAGCTGTGCGGGTATCGGTTCCAGCTCGTTGGAATCGTTGTTGACCGTTGCCGTTGGCATGTTTTTCGCCACAGAGCGCCTCGACGCGGCTCGCGTCGAGGCTCTCGACCAGTCCTTCGAGAAGAACTGACTCGACGTTCTGGTCAGTGATGAACTCAGCCAGCGTGGCCAGCGGTATCGTTTTGTCGTCGTCGATGCTAACGGTCAACCGCACGTCGATTGTGGCGTGCATGGGTCACCTCTCAGGTTGGACACCAGAGGCGACCCGTTCCTCACGGGAGCCAGCTGCTACTGAACTCTAGAGGGCTTTGCGACACGACCAACATTTTGTCGAAAACGGTGGTTTGTGCAGATAGCAGCGTTTCCATAGGTGAATAGCAGTCTAATCGGCCCATATAGCGGAGTAGAAGGACGAAGGCGAAAAAATCGACTTTGTCATGGAAATCGATATCCTCGACTTCGTTAAGTAGTGTCGGCGTCTAGCCAAACAAGCGTTAGGGAAGCACGCGGGCGAGCCCGCCAGTGGCGGGTTCGCCCCTGGGTCCACGTCGTCTTGCACTGTTTCCGGGTCGAAGAAGAGCACAGCTACCGTGAAACGCCGAATCGGCTGGAATACATGGCTGAACTCCGTGAGCTTCTTGACCTTGATCAGAATAAACTCCCGGACTACACAACTATCTACAAGTCCTTTGGCCGGGTGGAAATGTGGGTCTGGCGGGCGTTGCTGCGCTGCAGCAACACCCGCAGTCCGGTCACGCAGCACTTGATAGCACGTTCTTCGACCGCCATATCTCTTCATCGTACTACCGCCAACGCTCCGGAAACAGCGTTCAGACGCTGAAAGTGACGATATTGACCGATGTGGAATCGATTGCTGTGCTTGACGTACATATTTCGGCACGCTGGCAACACGATACCAAGACCGGGCCGCAGGTCGTCCGCCAGAACGCGGACGACCTGCTTTCCGTCGCTGCTGACAACGGTTTCCAAGACTGGAACACTGAGTGCGAGGTTGCCGCACTAGATATCGACTACCCCGTGAATTACCGTGGCTCGTCACTGAACGCCACCGCGAATAACGCCCCCATCCGGTCAAAATGGTACTTTCAGCATCGGATGGCCGAAACCTCGTATTCGACAATCAAGCGCTCGCTCGGCTTCGGTGGAAACGACAGGACACTCTCACCCTTTATCCACACGCCACGAAATGCACGAGCAATCACCAGCTACGAGCGAGGAAACGGTCCGGGCTGTGAGAAGCTATGAGTCGGATTTTATGACAGGCTCGGCGAATATTTTAGTCCGTGACGACACGGCCTGCCTGCCCAGTTTGGTTGTTATAAGGTACCATGTTGAACTCTGCATCGTTTGGGTATTTTACTTCCCAAACTATAGTACCTTGGACATTATCTCCATGCAACTCTGTTTTATTAGGGAACCCATTCCGGATGCCGAAAGTCACCTCATGTGAGCTATGCTCCTTATCGGCAAGTCCAGTAAATGACCATTGCTCTTGTCCGACAGTAACGTTATTTCCGGGATCCGTCGCCATCTGAATAGTGGCAACTACAAATTTATCACCTTCCGATGGCGTTTCTACGTCTCCATCACTCTCTTCAATAAGTTCGGTGATCCTATACTTAGTTACTCGAAACCGGACCTCTGAACCATTATGTACTGCCTCACCCCAGTCCCCAATTTCGACAACCACTGTGTTTGCTGCTGGTGTCGGAGTTGATTCTGGGGTTGGGGTTGCTGTCGGAGTTGATTCTGGGGTTGGGGTTGCTGTCGGAGTTGATTCTGGGGTTGGGGTTGCTGTCGGAGTTGATTCTGGGGTTGGGGTTGCTGTCGGAGTTGATTCTGGGGTTGGGGTTGCTGTCGGAGTTGATTCTGGGGTTGGGTCCGGAGTTGTTTCTAAGTTTGTTGTTGGTGTTGGGGTTGGCTCTGAAGTCGGATTCGGCACTTGCAATGCTGGGATTCCAGTGCTGGTTGCAGTACCAGCACCTACTACAGCAACTATGACAACACCAATCATGATTTTTTTCCTCATCAGCCTCTCAGAGATTCTCAACTGGTATTGTTATATGATAACTACAATAGAACGATTCAGATGATGGCACCGCCTAACTGAAAGACAGCGCCGGCTTCGACCGCCAGAGCTAGTGGGAAGGAGAAAGAAACAGCCGATAGTCTATGTCGAATATTTGCTGCTTCATGAGCAAGGCGGTTCAGTTAGCTAAAAATGCTGTCGGTGGCCGAAGCGAAGTCGCCACCCCCAACGGGGTGGTGGCTTCGCCGACTACGCCGTTGTATCGCTCCATTCTCTCCGGGTTTACTTGGAGAAGCCATACCGAGGGGCGTTAGATCTGCTGAGCGAGATGCCACATATTCTCGAAGAGGCTGGCCTCGAAAAGGCCGATCTCCCACAGCACTCCAAGCTCAGTCGATCACATTGACAGCCGCGTAACCCCGTTTGATGGCGGTGAACCAAACCGAACTAGCTGTGAAGCATCTTCGAACCGTTGGTGAGCATGATTTTCGGGATGGACCGTCGCTGTCGGCGGCGGACTGCCGCCGACGCGACAGTGTCACCACTGACGACCGCTGTCCGGCCCGATGGACAGTTACCGGAAGAACCGGTCGTCAAGTGGTTGATTCGCTGGAACAGACCTGCGGACACCAAGTGCTGTCCAAACTGCGCGAAGCGTCATTTCGCAAAACTCCGTGAACGACCACCGCAAGAGGCGGCGCCCCCCCACGGCAGGGCGCCGCTAGGCTTTACACCGCATCCAAGCAGACGCCTCCTCTAACCCGATGTGATCGACTGACGCTCGATCGAACAGAACGAGCCGTCCTTGCAGCCACGATCCTGTCTTGAACAGCGTGCTGTCGTGCGTTTTCTCATCAGTCACATCGATCCGTTCAATTGTCTGGTCGGTGGCGTTGTGGAGCAGGTGGAGCTTCGCTCCAGTCTGCTCCTCGTGCCGGGCTTGGAACTCATCAGAGAGGAATTCGTGCAACCGAAACACCGTTCCATCAGCGATCATAACGTCCCTGAATCGGCCGATATCAGCGTCAACAGTATCGGGAACAGCGACCTCGTCGAGGCCGTGCTCGACGAGGTCGCGGAGGTACTTCGCCAGCATCGGCGTCAACCGCTGATAGAATC
This sequence comes from Haloarcula marismortui ATCC 43049, assembly GCF_000011085.1. Taxonomy (NCBI): domain Archaea; kingdom Methanobacteriati; phylum Methanobacteriota; class Halobacteria; order Halobacteriales; family Haloarculaceae; genus Haloarcula; species Haloarcula marismortui. The sequence goes on along the minus strand of NC_006393.1, from coordinate 47,054 downwards.
CACCGAGAGAGATCGTCTCGTCGGCTGTAGAGTTGTAGCTGCGTCTGAACCCAGCGAGTGTTCGGCTCTCGCCGGCGGCGAAGCCGAACACGAGCGCCCATACGAGGACAGGTATCTGGAGGTTACGGTCACGCTCGACCACGCCGAGTTCCTCGGCGTGCTCTTCGAGGAACTCAGAAGGAAACAGTGTAGTGAGCCGACGCATGATTCTCGATGAGGAGCCTCTGTCGGACACAGCTATCGCCACCTCATCCCTCTCAAAAAGAAGCCTCAATAAGCTACTGCTATACAGCGGTTCCTCTCTTAGCTAAAGACGGATGGGCGCTTGTTTGCCCTCGATGAACTCCGCTGCAATCGGTATTTTTTGTCCGGTCGAAACAATCGTACAGCCGTAGCCGTAGTAGTACTCTTTATCGGTTGGATCGTAGCATTTCGACGCACCTTGGTCAGCGGGCATCGGCCTCACGTTGGTTGAATCGATGCAGTAGGTCAAGTCGAGCAGGCCGCGCCGTAGTACTTAGGAGAAGAACCGCAAGCGAGAGCTGAGGAATTCGTCGATCCATGATTTGGCGAAGCTCAGCCGAGACGTGAGTTGTTCGAACAGTTCTGAGACGAGAGAGCGGAACTTGTTCGCGCTCTCGACAATCAGTGGAGAGGCTTCCCATTTCAGACTCTTCCAGACCTGCTCGATTGGGTTGAGGTCTGGGGATCCAACCGGTAAGAAAACGAGATCAATTCCGAGTTGATGGGCACGCTTGCGTGTGAATTCGCACGTGTGCGCGAAGTGATTATCCAAAACGAGCAGAATCCGCGTTGCGGGATTCTGCTCGCGGATCCTCTCTAAACACTCACAAATCCGTTCTTTCGTCTGGTCTTCTGGGAAACTGACCACACTCTCACCGTTGAGTGCGTAGAAGCCGACCGCTGGTTCGAAAATCTTCACCAGCGGTCGTTCATGATGCGGATCATCGACATACCACAACCGGCGCGAGTTATCGTACGGCTGTGGATGCGATGCATCGAAAAAGCCGACAACAGTGCCTCCATCTGTGCAGACATCCTCATCGACGACCCAGCCTTCCTCGTCGTCGTCTTCGCGTTTATTGTGTGGTTCCTCAATATCCTCGGCGAGCGCGTCGCTGACGCGCTCGTCGAGAATTTCTTCGGCATTATCTGGCCGTGACGGACGTTTTGTCCGTGGAATTGCGTATGACAATCCGAGATCCTTGAGAAACTCACCCAGGTAGACTGGATGGTACTCAACGCCGAACTCGTCGTTGATGAGATGCTGGATTTCCTGTGGTTGCCACGGTTGGCCGTCACGGAGCATCTCCAAGAGTTGTTCCTGCTCGTCTTCGCCGAGCTTCGGGGGACGTCCGTCCGAAGTTCGGCGTTAATTGACCAAGACCACCTTCGTTCCAGCGACGTGCCCACCGACTACCCGTCGATTCAGATTTGCCAACGCGGTCAGCTGCCTCCTCAAGGCTGTCGCCCTTGTAGAGATTTTTCACGAACGTGAGACGGCGGACGACCTTCGGATCGTCCGCCTCCGATAGCAACCGATTGAGATCATCTTCACTCAGATGGCGGACGATCTCTTTGCGTCGGTCCCCGCTCATTGCAACACCTTCTCAGGCTATCCCCATAACTTCACTTGGGTACTACGGGCGGCCTGCTCGACGAGGTGGTCAAAGACTTCGTCGACGACGTGTTCGAGGTCAGTAAGGAATCAATCGACCGCGTCTCTTGACGGCGGTCGATCGAAGACACAGCTTAGCCAGACAACCGTGTTCTGAAGCTCCCGCTCAGCAGGACGAATTCCGCAGATATCACGGTAATAGCAGTGCAGGAACCCACGCAGCATCTCTGGTGGTTTATGCTCTCGTGTTCGCCCCGTCTTCGCCGGGGCGAACACGTCGAACTCGCCAGGAAACTCGAAGGAGAGATACTCAAACAACGCTAACGTCTCGGTCTCTGCGACATTGAAGAACGACTCTACCGGAGGCTCATTCTGCAGGGTCGCTGAGTCCATACCACCTCAGCATCACCCTACTCTTTGGTGTGGTAACCGCTCTATGACACCCGCTACTATGTCTAATTTTGCTCAGTCCTGTTTGTCACGTTAACTATCTCCTCCGGACCGACTGGGCCAGTTCTTGTTACCGTACTAACGTAAACGGGCTCATTGGCCTCAATCCTGTCTTCTGTGATGTCTGCCTCAAAAGTTCTGTTTGATTGAATAGATGTGGGATAATGATATATCCAAGGCGATGGAACATCAGTACCTGAGCGAACCCGGATCCAAATGTCGGTATTAGGAGCCAAGGTCGTGGTACCTGTAATTTCCAGTGGCTCTGATCCAGCCTGCCACTGGTCATTTGCTATCGCCATATTAGCAGTCGGTTCAACAAGGGTGGCATTCGTTGCTGACTTTTTTGCCGCTATGGGCCCTTCTTTTCGAGATTGGGAAAGCCTCAGTGATATTGACTCTCTAGTTACATTGTTCAGCCCACTGGTATCCATTGCGACATACAACCGGTCATCATCTGGTGAGGTGAAATACTTGAACGGCAGCGGTGCGACAAATCTATTTGAACTAGTTGTGCTAGCTTTAACATTTAATCCGTTTCCAAGATTACCTGTTGCGGCTGGACCATACTCTACTGTTGTGTCGATTCGGTTTGGTCCGAGCGAGATAGTTGCAGGGTAAGCACCAGGTCTGGATGGATTTGTAACGTTTTCATATCGTAGGAGTACAGTTTCTGACCCTGACACAGTTTGTTGGTCGGTAGTTGTGATTTTTATTATTCCCTCAGAGTTCGTATTTACATTTACGATTGATGAAATGAATGATCGATCAATTTGCCCATCTTGATCTGAATCTACACCAGCGTGGGTTATATTTAATTTGACAAGATCTGATGGTAACTCGTTTGCCGCGTTATCGTAGCTAATGCGCATCTCCCGAAATGATGTATTAGCCCCCTCTCCTTGCACCTGAACTGTATGAGCTGTCTTCGTCCCCACAGTACTGTCTACTGCGACGATTCCGTTGTTTCCTGGCGGATCGTCAAATCGACCGACGCCCATGATTCCTTCCGCTTCGAACTCTGCGATTAATATGTCACCACGAGCAATCTGGCTTGGAGTAGGTGACCCGTTCCTGATAACATTGGTTTTGGTTATTTTCTCACTAGCAGGCAATGTATGCAGTTGGCCAGGTTGGAACACACCTGAACTGAGTGATAATGTTGAGTCGGGTGCGTTTCCGTCGACAGCTATATCATACTCTCCCTCGGTGAGCCCATTATCGCCCCGCTGAGAAACTTCGCGCAAGTGATCTGGAGACGAGACACTATACCCAGACGGATTGCCTGAAGTCTGTGTTTCAAATGTATTGATTCGGATCTGGATCTGGCCGTCACCATCCTGATCAGTTGCAGTAACCTCTGCTGAGTACTGCTTCCGAGAAATGTTGACTGTTGCCGTGTCATGCGGTGAGACACGAACTGGTATCTTTACAATATCGCCTACTTCTTCAAATATTTCAGAGTCAGCCACCGTACCCTGTGCCCCAGACTGGACGTGTCCGGTAGCACCGCCAACTGCTAGCGAAGTGACGATCAAGAAAGTAAATAGGATTGATGGAATCTGGCTTATCCAGTTCATAGGTACTCTTTTTTTGAGATTGGTATATGTTTTGTGGGCCGGAATTTTCTGCTGTGTTGACGCCGTAGCTCTCCCACAGAAGGTCGTCGATCTCTTGTGGGGTCTATAGTTGTCCTTTCTCAAGGAGAGCGAAGAATCAGTACCTCACAAAGTATCGCCAGTTAACCTGACCTGAGTCACCTGTTCTGTTGAACTGAGTCGCCGATAGTGGTCAAAGAACGCTAATCGAAGGGGGAGCTGCCGCTGTCGGCGGCGATGAGCCGCCGACGCGGCAGCGTTGCCACTCACAAGGCAGTGTCCTCGGTCGGTGATTACCGGTGGAAACGGTCGTCCGGTGGCCGGTTTGCGGGGACGTCCCGACGCACCGCGAGGGCCGTCCACGCTGCCCGACACAGCATGTTGATGAACTCCTCAAACGACCACTTCCAGAGGCGACGCCCGCCGCGGCGGGTCGTCGCCAGGTATTAGGCACACCTTCAGCAAGCAGACCTCTCAACTAACCGGCTTCGTGAAGTACTGAGACTTAATGCAGTCGAAACTGCTGGATCACGTGTTGGGAAGGCAATTACTGTCTCCGGACTGACGACAGTGTTCGGATTCTCTGCACTTACTCTGTCACCGCTCCCAATTTTAGCTGACTTTGGGTCATTAACTGCCGGTGTCATTTTCCTCACTCTTGTTGCTGCCCTTGCGACTCTTCCACCGACACTAATTATTCTTGGCCGCCTGTCAGACGCACTCGAGAGAGCCCGTGAAAATAAATATCTCCCAATGAAAAGGAATATGAGAGAAGCCGATGATTGAAACAATCCTCGTTCCGGTTGACGGATCAGCACCAGCACAAGAAGCTGTCAAATACACTCAAACTGTGTTCCCTGATGCAAACATTACGCTTCTGACTGTTATCGACCCTGCTGATGGATTCGCTGGTTACAGTGGTGATGACGATGGAAGCTGGGAAAAACAAGCTAAGGCAGAAGCAGAGTCACTCTTAAAAGATGCGCAGGCCGAATTCATGAGTCCCGAGAAAATTCGAACTAGCGTCGTGGTCGGTGACCCAGTTGAGACAATTATTGCAACAGTCAAAAATGAAGATATAGATCAAGTGATAATGGGAAGCCACGGTCGCGATGGTATTCAGCGGTTGCTTGTCGGTAGCGTTGCAGAGCAAGTTATGCGGAAAGCACCTGCTCCGGTGACAATCACTCGCTGATTTTCACGCGGTGACAGCTTAGACCGTGTTGCTGTCTGTGATTGTCGGTTTGTGTGCACTGGGTATTTGACAATGCGTCTATCATCTGCAACGTGCGTGTTTACGTTGAGGATTCAACCGCTGGCACAGCCCGAATTCGTGAAATCTCTCGTTGTTCCATGAAAGCGGTCTGAGTCCGTTGTTGCAGGGGTCACATCCCTGCTGGGGCCACGTCGCCAGTAAGGGTCAAGTCGCTCTCCAACTTCAGACCTCCACCGGTTGATCTGGGGGTGTCTCAAGCGCATCACGTTGCAACAGTGTGTCTCCAACCGCCTCAACCGAATCAACCTCAAACTGATCGAGGAGGTGTCCACGGACGGTATTGGCGTGCGGTGAGTCGTCAGTCGTTTTGCAGACGTGATTGATCGAGGTCCCGCCAGCGCTAGCGCTGGCGAGGACCCCGTACAATGTCTCCGTAGAGACCTCAATGTCTTCTCCGAGATCTACCGAAAGCTCCTTTTCAAGACTGTTAGCGACAAAATTAACAAGATGCTCTCCCTCTAACTCGTTGTCTGCTTGGGGGTGCTCCACATCCTCTCCAAGCAGACGCTTACTCTAACCCAATGTGATCGACTGGTTATGTCTCTTTCAGAAACTGAAGTAGAACTAGTGCGTCTTCAGTCCTGAAATGCTAGCTTTATCCACTTAGAGCGGCTCTAGAGAGTATTCAGGAATATTCTGAAGTCCCTCATACCACGAACTCAGAGCAGAGAACCCATCAATCAAAAGCAATTTCTATGGCGTTTGACCATGACTCGAAATGCCGTTGGTATGTAGCTGATGCATATTTACCAATCTCATCCATCTGACGAGCAGATGGTGGGTCCCCCAGTTTATTTTTGAGCCTAGTTATTTCATCAAGTAGTTCCTTTTCGGTGATTTTGCTGCCTCGATTTTCGGGCTCAAATCCAGCTTCATCTAGAGCTTCATTCCATGATCCAAAGTGCTGGCTATACGTGGTTGGATCATAGTTCCCCAAATCTTCCATGTGCTTGAATCTCGGTGTTCCACCTATTTCCGTCGCAAGTCTATTTATTTCCTCAATAAGCTCGTCATCAGTAATAGTAGCTCCAACATTTTCGGACTCAAAGCCAGCTGCTTCTAAGGCGTTATTCCATGATCCAAACTCGTTTTTATAGGTAGAACGCCAATATCTACCATGTTTATTCATATCTAAAGCAGTTGGTTTTTTATTAAGATCGTCAGCCAGTCGTTGCAACTCTTCCAATAGATCCGCTTCAGAAACTTTAGAGTCCGACTCATTTGGGTCGTATCCTGCTTGTTCAATAGCCTCATTCCAAGATCCAAATCGAGAATAGTATGTTGAAGCGGAGTGTCTACCCTGCTCGCGAAACTCTGCAAGCGACGGGGGATGTCCGAGTTCACTTGCTAGCTTGCGTATCTCATCTAAGAGCTCATCATCAGAGTATTGCATTCTCGGTACAGTATAATACAACTACACAAATAAGATATTCCGTTCGTCGTATGTTCTTCCATCCCTCGAATGATGTGGAACATCTCTGGAATGGTGAGCTGATGTTCGGCAAACACCGTCCCTGTGAGATCATTAAAAATGCTCTCACAGTCCTGACAACGATAGCGTTGAGCGTCCTTTCGCGTTGTTCCTTTCTTGATCGTGTCCGCACTGCGGCAGTGCGGGCACGTCACCTCGTCCGGCCATCGCTGTTCACGCAGATACTCTAAGCAGTCCTCTTTGTCCGGCAGAAAGACCTCGTTAACACTCTCTCTGCTGACCATATTGGATAGAACCACGAGCTCCAGTTATGAAAAAGTACTCACCACTACAGAAGAGCGATCCCGGCAAAGAAACTGCAAGAGCTGGGCAACGATTAGCGCTCGATTAATTCACCAGTCTTAATCAGTGCCAGTGGATCATACCCGTCCTGATAGACCGTATAGAGATAGTACGCAAATGTGAGGAAGACAAGTACCAGACCGAAAACAAGCCCCTCCATTGAAGAGTTCATATCTGATATTATGAACACTCTGAAAATATATGTTTGGGTCACTCAGCGGCTTCAGGGTGGTTGACGAGATATCCCGCAGGTGGCCCGTGAGTTCCATGTGTGCTCTAATACATTCGCTGAGGTACTCTTTGAGTGCTAACCGAGTCTTTTAGTTGACCGGGTTTCCGGCAACAGGTCTGCTAATTCTTGGAGTGATCGTAGTAGTCCCGGCAAAAACTGAAAGAACCAGACGACTAGCCTTCAATCACTGTACTGCTTGTCTTGATGTGTAAACTTTGCTTCACTGGCATGGATACCGACGATCGGCTCCCCACACCAGCTACGGCGTGAAGTCGATCTCTGATGCGTCGCGAGTCGCTATCGCCACATGGTCAGTTCCCTGTATAGTCCCGTAGATCAGCGTCTCGGTTGTATCGTCGTAGAGACGGACGTAGTTGTCAGCAGTTCCAGTAGCGTCTGGCGCTGCAAACTGCGTCACATCCGCAAACTCTTGAGTTACTGACTCATACCGGTCATTGTCATCGTCTGCAGTGACAGCACCTGAGGTGGCGGTCACACCAAGCGCTGCCGCTACAGCCGAGAGGTATGTTCGTCGATTCATCCGTCAGTAAACGCCGAGTCGTCGCGGACGTTCACTGAGATGCCCTCACTACTCTCCGTAACGTAGAGAAGCGTGTTTGCCTCCGCATCATGGAGTCGGAGCTGACTGTCGACACTACTTGATTCCGGCAGAAGAAGTTCAGACACGTCGTCGAACTCTTGCTGGGAAGCGTCGTACCGTTCGTCGTCATCATCGTGTGACATAGCTACACTTCTGGGTAGGGGGTTGAGAAGTTTAACTGGGCCAGTAACACCGGTGTTACATAGTGGTATGGATGTCGCCAAACACCTACAAATGCGTCCCGTTTAGCATTAGATATGGTATACTTGGCCATAATAGTTGAAACAATAAGGAAGAATAGAGCGAAGGTATCTCAGGAGGTGCGTCGATAATGGCTATTACAGGTGCCGAGGGAGTAGCACTTCTCATCGGCCGCATTCTGTTTGGGGGTGTGCTCGCGTTTACTGGTCTGAACCATTTTTTCGAAACAGAAGAAATGACTGGCTATGCAGAGTACAAGGGCCTCCCGGCACCCAAGGCTGGTGTGCTACTCTCTGGGGTCCTCCTCATTCTAGGCGGGCTCGGGATTATTGCCGGTGTGCTACCTGCGGTGAGCGCAGTGGTGATTGCTGGGTTCCTTATCGTTTCTGCGCTCATATTCCACGACTTCTGGGCAGTCTCCGAGGAAGAACAGCAGACCGAGATGACGCAGTTCCTGAAGAATATTGCACTAGCCGGCGGTGCACTCGTTATCGTTGCGATCGGGCCACAGTCTTGGGCATATAGTCTCGGTATCACTGTCCTCTAGACCTGCTTGAATCTGAAGTACCCGTTTTTGCGGTGGGTAGATGTCTCCTCCGTACCGATATCTGATTATTTTCGAGTTGATATATCAGCGGGCCCCGGAACGGTCGGTCGAGCACCCGCGGGCTTTCGAGGACTGGTCCATCTCGGTCACGGTCGTCGCGGTCGTGTTGCCGGTAGTCCTACCGATGGGCTCTGGTGAATCGCGGGACTGCGTCGGTTTCGACCGTTAGAACTAGTGGTATGAAGCGGGAAACCGCCGATGCTCTATGTCGAAGATCTCCCGCTTCACGAAGAAAGCAGTCCAGTTAGCTAAAAATGCTGTTGGTGAGCGAGGCGAAGTCGCCGCCCCCGAAGGGGGTGGCGGCTTCGCCGAGTATGCGGTGGTGTCGCTGCACTGTCTGCGGGTTTACCTGGAAAAATCCTACCGAGTAGCACTTGATTTGCTGAGTGAGATGCCACAGATACTCGGGGAGATCGGCCTCGACGCGGCCGATCTCCCCGACCACTCCACGCTAGTCAAGTGGTTTGACAGAATCAAGACTGCACTCTGGCGAGTGCTGCTGCGCCTGTCGGCGCAGGAGCACGAGCCATCTGGTCACGCCGCTATCGATGCGACATTTTTCGACCGCGAAAACGCTAGCAAACACTACTGCCGCCGGACGAATTACCGGGTTCAGACGCTCAAAGCGACAGCTCTCGTCGACACAGAAAGCCAAGCCATTCTAGACGTGCACTGTACGACTGAGAAACGCCACGACACGCAACTCGGCTGGCAGGTCGCCCGCGCAACGCGGCGACCTCGCCAGCCTCGCTGCCGACAAAGGCTACGATTGGATGGATTTACGCGAAAAACTCCGCGAAGAGGGCGTAAGACCCCTGATCAAACACCGTGAGTTCCGGCCCATCGATCACGCGCACAACGCGCGGATCGATGGGCCTCGATACCGCCAACGAGCGATGTGTGAGACCGTCTTCTCCACAATCAAGCGCACGCTCGGCGACGCCGTGCGTGCGCGAACTTGGTACGGTGAGTTTCGTGAACTCGTTCTGATGTGTGTCGTTCACAACATCAAGGAGACTCTGTAGCCGTGGAATCAAGCTATGTCTGGCGATTCACCACGGCCACCGATGGAAAACACCCCACCGTTTCCGCTGAAAGAACCCCCCTGTTTCGAGTGTTGTTGTGGGCCGTCGCGGCGGCGATGACCCAGTCCGACAACGCGCGAAATTTCCTGTGTTGTGAACCTGATAGGATTGCGGTCGTCCCCATCGAGTGTCTACTGTCTCGCCCACTGTGTCTTCCTCTTCGCTCAGGGCCCACTACCCCGTGTGCAAGATGACTCTCCCCACTGATCCTCGAGTCAGTCCTCCGCCATTGTCGCCATGATGGCCGCCCACCCAGTCGTCGCGATCTCCCTTCCACTCTGGCTCTGGCCTGGCCCACTGTCCCACCGCCGCCGACGTCCACTGTCCGACCTCAGTCTGCACTGCCGGCGGCCCACTGCTGTGTCACCAGCCTGTCGGTCCCACTGTCGCACCTGTCTAGTCATCCTGATAGTTCGCCCCTCTTGGGGGTCGCCCCCTTGGCGCTCACCTGAAGCCCTCTTTCGGTCGGCTCTGGCTTCACCTCACTTTACCCTTCATCTGTCTTTAGCTAAGAGACGAACCACGTGACAGCAGCGGCTTATCGAGGCTACTTTTCGAGAGGAATGAGGAGGAGTCCGCTGTGCACACTGACACCTCCTCGTCGAGAATCATGCGTCGGCTCACTACACTGTTTCCCTCCGAGTTCCTCGAAGAGCACGCCGAGGAACTCGGCGTGGTCGAGCGAGAGGGCAAGCTTCAGATTCCTGTCCTCATGTGGGCGCTCGTGTTCGGCTTCGCCGCAGGCGAGAGCCGAACACTCGCTGGGTTTAGACGCTGCTACAACGCTACAGCTGACGAACCGATCTCTTCTGGCGGTTTCTATCACCGGTTGACGCCTACTCTTGCAGAGTATCTCCGCGACCTCGTCGAGGCCGCGCTCGACGAGGTCGCTGTCCCTGATGCTGTTGACGCTGATATCGACCGATTCAGGGACGTGATGATCGCTGATGGAACCGTGTTGCGGTTGCACGAGTTCCTCTCTGATGAGTTTCAAGCCCGCCACGAGGAGCAGGCTGGAGCGAAGCTCCACCTGCTCCACAACGCCACCGACCAGACGATTGAACGGATCGATGTGACTGATGAGAAAACGCACGACAGCGCGCTGTTCAAGACGGGATCGTGGCTGCAAGGACGACTGGTTCTGTTTGATCGGGCGTACTTCAAATACCGCCGCTTTGCGTTGATCGACGAGAACGACGGCTACTTTGTGAGTCGGCTGAAGCAGAACGCAAATCCGGTGATAACGGCGGAATTACGGGAATGGCGCGGCCGCGCCATTCCCTTGGAGGGCAAGCAGATCCACGACGTGGTCAATGATCTCTCGCGGAAGTACATCGACGTAGAGGTGGAAGCAGAATTCAAGCGCGGCCAGTACGAGGGAACTCGGTCGCTGGACACGAAGCGGTTTCGCGTCGTCGGCGTCCGCAACGAGGACGCCGACGACTACCACCTGTACATCACGAATCTGCCGAGAGAGGAGTTTCTCCCGGCGGATCTAGCGACGCTGTATCGGTGTCGATGGGAGGTAGAAACGTTGTTCCGTGAGTTGAAAACGCAGTACGAACTGGACGAATTCGACACGAACAACCCTGATGTCGTGAAAATTCTACTATACGCTGCGTTGCTGTCACTGCTGGTGAGCCGAGAGTTGTTGGATCTGGTCACCGAGCAGGCCGACGATGAGATCGTGTTTCCGCCGGAACGCTGGGCGGCGACCTTCCGGTCGCACGCCCAGCTCATCCTCCACGAACTCGGTGAGTACCTCGGCTACTCGCCACCGCCGTTGCTGGAGCGGCTGATCGAGGATGCTCAGAAGATCCACCAACAACGACCGATCTTACAAGAGACGCTCGCTACCGCTACACAACCGAGGTGTGAGTCTTAGCTAAAGACGAATGCTTTACCCTTTTACCCCCCTTTCTCTTTGGACGATTACCCCCATCGTGTTCAGATAAGCTGATTCCATGCGAAGCTGAACGATCTGATCCAATCATCGGCTGTTTCCGCTTCGGCGTTGCTGAAACAGTTTGAGAAACAGACAGTTCGTCGTTTTATTTCTCTGAAGACACGTTCAACAGCATTCCGATTTCCATGTTTTTCGTATCTGAAATCGAAGCCATGTCGTTGACACACAGCTTGTAACGATCTGGAGCCATCGACGAGAAACACGGCGTCGTCGACGTCGTGTTTCTCAGAGAGTTCGGTGAGAAATGCATGGGCGAGAACCTTTGTTGTAGTTGGTCTAAGCTTCGTATGAAGCAATTTGTTCGTTTGTGGATCGACAGCGGCGTACAGCCAATATCTCTCACCGTTGAGTTGGATCACAGTTTCGTCAACCGCAACGTGATCCGGTGACTGTCCATCTTTGGGCTGTAAATCTGCTTTGTGAACCCAATTATAGACAGTTGATCGAGCGCGTTGGACACCGAATATTTCAAGAACCGAGACAGTATTCGAAAGTGATAGTCCAGCCAAATGCAGCTGAATACTCAGCTTCATCAGCAGTCGCGGTGTCGCTTCTCGCTCCACAAAATCTAAGTCGATTTGGTCGATACTACCGCCGAGGCCGGCGTTTTTGGGCATAGACACTTCAAAATCGCCGTGCCTCACTCTTCAATCCTTATCTGAACACTACGACTCACCCCGTAACCGCTGGTATTTCGGGTATGCCGATGGCACTCGCCAGTTTTCACGCTGAGATCTCTGAATTAGTTTCACAGTAAGAAATAAACTAAACTCTAACAGGTCTTGGCCAGCAGCTCCACTGAGATAGCGTCCTACTCAGGCACGATAGAGTGGTGACTGTGAGACTGTGACCAACTGATTGAGAAAACCCGAGCTCTATCTATGCGGATCTATGCTTGATACTGACCTGTGCCATCACTGTCATCGAGCTGGTCGTACATCGACTCGGGGAAGGGCAAGCTCTGATAAATGTTGTATGCACAGAACGATTTACCGATGCAGTGTCGCTGCATATCGGGGTTGTCACAGTTCATCGGGAGCGGGGCTTCCCCGTCGATTTCTCCGTGTCGCAATTCATAACGAGCTTGATAATCAGTAGTCTACTCGTCGTACCAGTCCCACTTATTTTCGAAGAGGTCGTGGATGTCATCAACTACTGTGTTTTCGCGCTGGGATTCTATCAACTCTCTCCCGGAAGTCCAAGCAGGGTTTACATACCAGTCACCCATCAGCTACAGGTACGTACCCGCGCCGTCGTGGGACCTGCCTCACCAGGTCCCGGCGCGAGGTCGCGGTCCGTCAGCGGGTGAGTTCGGAAACCATCGCAACCCATGCAAAACACGCACGCAGTTCAACAAAAAGGTAGAGGTATCGCTGTCGCGCTCAGGCCGTCGCGACCTGAGTCAGCTCCGGCAATTGTTGTCAGTAAGTTAGCCATTATATTTTATACACATATTCACCGAGTGTGCAAAAAACCAGAATCGCTCTGCTTTTACTGACTGTAGCTCTCGCAGGCTGCAGTGGCATTCTGCAAGAGGATTCAACGGCGCCGGCAGACGGTATCGAAGAGAGTGGAACCGAGGTGCCACCAACTCAAACTGAACAGACAGCAACACAGGCAACGGCGACACCGGACCCAGCTGATATCGATAGCGACAATGATGGGTTGTCTAATGCACGCGAACAAAAACTGTCTACAGACCCAAACAACTCAGATACCGATGAGGACGGTCTTTCTGATGGGGCGGAACTAAACACGCATGGAACGGACCCTACAATAGCCGACACTGACGGAGACGGTCTTTCTGATGGGGTGGAACTAAACACGCATGGAACGGACCCTACAATAGCCGACACTGACGGAGACGGTCTTTCCGATGGGGCGGAACTAAACACGCATGGAACGGATCCAACACTAGTTGACACGGATGGGGACGGCCTCGCTGATGATGCAGAACTCAATAAACACGGTACCAATCCGCGGGCAAACGACACAGATAGTGATGGATTGAATGATGACCGAGAGCTTGATCTTAGGACTGATGCATCAGATAGTGATACTGACGACGATGGGCTCCCAGACGGTGCGGAAGTCGATATGACCGATCGGTTCCCTGGCGCTGATCCACTGCAGAAGGATATTTTCGTTGAAGTAGATTATAAATCTAGACTATCGCGCAGTGTTATCCGGGATATGACCGACGAGTTCGAGCAAGCACCAATTGAGAATCCAGATGGCTCATCCGGCATTGACCTACACATCGACCATGACGATAATCTCCGTTGTGAAGATGCCTCAGGCTATATTAGAGACCAAATTCGATATGGCTGTAAGAGTGGCGGGAAGACGGTCACCTCCCCAGATAATGCTGGATATTATTATATCCAGATTGTAAGTACTGTCAAGAGACCTGGTAACGCTATGTCAAACGGTGGTCTTGCAGTCGACTCAGTCGCGTTTGTTGAGTTAGCTTCAGATGAAGCAACGGGGCACATATTTATGCATGAACTTGGGCATCTTTTAGATATCTATGATCCGGGTGTCGATAGCCGTGAGCGCGGCTATAGCGAGTATCCCAGTGTTATGAATTATCTCTCGCCAGACGATAGCCTCGGCTACGCTCGCTCAGACTGGAAAGACATCAATCGAAGTGTACAGCGTGTCCCTGGAACAACTGAAAGAGAAATCATTGATCAATCCAATGAACAAGAATAGATTGTTATAGTCCTCCGGACAAGAAAACGCTTCGGGCTTCAACTCTCCGAGTTCAAATAATCGCGACCGGCGTCGGTAATCCGGTAGGATGGACTGCCTGGTTGGTCTCCAGATTCAAGATATCCTTTATTCAATAGGTTGCGACATTCTTGGTGAATGTAATTTGTGCCGTAGCCAGTGCTCTTTGCGATATTGCTTGGAGTCAACCAGATTTTATTTTCATTCGCGAATCGCAAGATCGCTTTTTCTACATATTTCATTCTATCAGACTCTGAATATCCCGCAGTTCGTTAATCCGCCGACTCCAAGTGCTCGCGGCCGGCGTCGGTGAGAGTGTAATGTCTGAGATACGGCCGGCCACCACAGACGGAATTGGGGGTAAGACAACGGGAATCGGTCGCCGTGGTGTTGGGGAGTGATCATAACGACCGATCGCCCGCACGGCAGTCCGGATGCCCTGATAATAAAAACAGGTTATTCAGTTCGCTCAGGCCGTCGCCACGAGATACTGATGCTCAGCCTGCGTGGGCGTCGGCTGGAGCGTCAGCCCAGTCAGCGCGAGTTCCCGAAGCACTTCCGGCGGAACGCCATCGGTCTCGCGAAGCACGGCATCGAGCGTCCAGGCGTCGTGTTCCGAGCGGACCGGCGGCATTGTCTCGACTACGGCGGTCGGGGCAGTCTCTTGTAGCGCACGGGCGGCACGCCGAACGCGCTGGCGGTTCTCGACCGTACAGCGAACGGTCTTACTCATGCGTTCAGCCCCCGAGCGAGATCGTCGACGATGTTGCCGCCGACGTGTGGGCCGACAGCCCAGCCGCGTTCGTCCTGCGTGTACTCGCACCATCCTGCGAGTGTTTCATACGGTGTGTCTGCGAGTGGGACTTTCTCGGCGCGGTTGTCGCGAGCGACGACGGCCACAGCGAATTCATACGAGTCCCAGTAGTGGGCTGCGCCTTCGCCATCGACGCCCAGGAAGAGTGGGCGGCCCTGTGTGAGCAGTTCGCGGGCAATACGTTCCTGTGGATGTGCGTCAGTCGTGCCGACAGATTTACTAGTCGGTGTCGCAGATTTGCTCATGGGTTTTCGCACCACGGAAGCCCGGCCCGCGTGGTGGACTCACGCGGGCACTTCTACACTCCAAGTGCCCCGAGTGACCGGTCTTCCGTACCATATGTCACGGACAACAAGGTCATAAACCTATTGCTTTGCAGCATATGGTACGTGCAAAACACTTACTCGGGACGGTCAGATATAATAGAGTATGAGCGAACGAGTTCACAACGACGACGGAACGTTTGGCTCGAAATTGACCGAGCAGGATGTGCTGAAAGCGTTCGACTACAAAACCGGCCCGGAAGAGCCAATGTTGACCACGAAAGAGATTACCGACGCACTCGCCGAGCACTTCGATATCGAGGTCAGCAGCGAGACAGTTCGCCGTTGGCTCGGCGAAATGGAGTCGGACGGCAAGGTCGCAAGCAAGAAATTCGGTGCGTCTGCTGTGGGTTGGACCGCACTCGTCGGGCCGCGGCTCGCCGACGACGTGGCTGCCGAGGCCGACCGCCGGCTCGAAGAAGAGGAATTCGTCAGTCTCGACGAGGCCTGAGGTCAGATGGCAGATGTGTTGTTGGCCGAATCGGCCACCGACGAGTTAGCGTCGTTCCAACCAGATATCGAACAACGTATCCGGGACAAACTGAAGCAGGCCGGCGAGAACCCAGATCACTACCTCGAACGGCTACAAGGGCGAGAAACCTTCAAATTGAAAATCGGCCGCGAATACCGGGCCGAAATCGACTGGGACAAAAACGAACCCGTCCTTCGTGTTCTCCGGATCGGCCACCGCGACGGCTTCTACGATTCTTAGCTGTCGTCCGTCTCCAAGTACTCGCGACCGGCATCGGTGATCCACCAAGCGAGGCCCCGACCAACAGTTTTGGAGTGTACGTATCCCTGTTTTTCAAGCTCGGTAAGCCGCTTATTCGCTCCCGAATTGGTAGAAAATCCTGCCAAATCGGCCACCTCTGCTGTAGTGAGGAATGGGTCGTCAGAGTTGATAAAGAATTGAAGGATTTCGGAGTCAGATACAGTCGGCTTTCGGCCAGCCATCTTACGTACGAATCTGCCTATGCTCGTATATATCATTTGTTCGATGTTTCTACGCATATAGAGATTAGTATTCAGAAGTTAATTAGTAGTAGCATAAGTACTAATACCAGCGGCTATAATGATAGTCATAACGACTGCTCAAGGGTCAGTAAGGTCCGTCTACGAAAGCGGGCCGGTGCAGGCACACCGACCCAATGCGGTCGTTCCAGCGCCATGAAGCAACCCAACGACCGCGCCTCGGTATTTGCCGAGGCCCCGGAAAACTGTATCGACCCAGAAAGCAGCACCGTCGCTGCGGGGGTGGCCGGATGCTGAAACGCCTACTCTCTAACGACGACGAGCCGGAGCCACCGGCAGTGAGCGTCCCGTTCGACGCCCTGCTGGATATCGCCCAGTCTGAACGCCGACGCCAGTGCCTCCGGACGGTGAACGAACACGGCCGACTGGAACTCACCGATCTGGCGGAGATCGTCGCCGCTGCGGAAGTCGGCACTGACCGCGACCAGCTCCAGTCCCAACAGCGCAAGCGTGTGTACGTGTCTCTGTATCAGACGCACATTGCGAAACTGGACAACACCGGACTGGTCCGCTGGTCCCAAACCAACGGCACGGTCTGTGCGACCGCCGAGACGGGGCCGGCCGTTGGCGCCCTGAACGACCTCGCCGACCGGACGACGGGAGGTGACTGCTGATGGACCAAGACGAGTTTTACATCATGCCGAAATCCCAGTGGAACGACGCCAAAGTCCATCACCCAGCACCGGAATCCACCCGTGATGACCCGGAGCCGCTGTGCAACCATACCACGAGTGGTTCCGAAGCGTTCCGGGTCGCCGACGAAAGCGACCGCGAACGCTACGGGCTCTGTCGTGTCTGTGCGGCGAAGATGAACGACGAACCTGACCCGCGAGGAAACCACGGCCAGTCCGGTCGGTCACCGGCCGATGTGCTTCAAGAACACGGCTTTACGAACTCCGAAGACTCCACGGGAGGGTCTGCATGACTGGCCACGGCAACTACTACGACGTCGACGGCCGGTCGCTCGACGAGCGCTGGCCCAACGCCGACGCAGTCGCGGCTGTTGGCGGCCCGGTCCGCGAACCCCTGACCGATGGCGGGTGCATCACCGAAGACGATATCGACCAGCGCCTGGCTCGCCTCGAACGCATCGTCTTCGATGACCAGGAGGGCGACGATGCAGAGTGAGTCCGATACCGCTGTCGACCGCGTCGTCGAGGTCGCCGATCTCGTCGCCGACGAAGAAGACGCCGACGCCGAGGCGGTGCTGCTCGATGCGCTCGGGAAAGTTCGCAAGCGGGGGTAGGCCGATGAGTAAAGCCAGCCAGGGCGCGCCGGCCAAACGTCAGGCGCGCGCTGACGACACCGCCGACGTCGGCACGCCCGTGAAGGTCGACCGGCTGGAGAGTGGCTCGTTGCTTGGGATCGTTCGCGAGCGCTACACCTACGAGGAGTACGACGCCCCGCCGCGGGTGCTTGTCGAGTCGTCCGAGAAGATGGTCAACGTCGCTACTGACCGTGTCAGTATCGCTCGCGGGTCAAACGCCGATGTCGTTCGCAGTCTTGTCGAGGAGGATACCAATGTCTGACGCTGCTGGCGGTTCTAACTCATCGCACGTGCAAGTCGCAGGACAGAGAAGACACTACGAGACCACAACGCACCTGAGAAGGGGCCACCGTTCCCAGCTCGAGCCGACTACCTACAATGCGATTGCTACCAATCGCGCCGTGCTGAGTGAAACGTCCGAGGGCATCGCCCACGGTACAGTCAGCGGTCCACGAACGGGAGGTGCCCAATGAGCATCGACAACTCTCCACCAACTGCCGACGAACTGCCCGAGAATCCGAACGGCCTCCGGGATGTTGTTGCCGACCTCATCGAAGAGGTCTCACACCTACGAACGGAGAACGAACAGCTTCGCGAGCGCGTTGACGAACTCGAAACGGAGGTTGCCGAGCAAGAGTCCATCGAGTATCGCGGTGATGCAAAGGAGATAGAGAACCTGATTGTCGGCGGCGTGCCGGTCGGCAACAGCATCGCCTCGAACAAGACAGGCCGGAAGACTCTCAACCGCTTGGTGTTCGGGAATCCAGAGCCCGACGTGGAAAAAAGCGACATTGAGCCGTTCGTCGAGGAGCACGGGACGGTGAAAGAGTCGGTCACGAACACCCAGCCGGCTGCTGAGAATCAGGGCACCTCGGAGAAGAGCCGGGAGAATATGCTCCCGCTGCACCGGATGATGGTTGATCTGAACTCCGGCGTCGACGCATCGCTCAGCAAGTCACAGAAACGTGCCGCGGCGCTGTACGAGCGGTTCGTGAATAAGGCCAGCGGCGAGACGAACCAGAACGTCACGCCAGACGGCCAGAAGTTCACGATGAACACTGAACAGGCTGTGGAGGTGCTTGAAGACGAAGGCCTGCTGGATGGCGTCAAGCCACAGTCCTATTCCAAGACAGCCGGGCGTGTCATGCGCGATGTCCAGCGGTTCACGATCGTCGATGGTGACGCCCACAGGGACTGCGTTGACATCGATACGTGCTCCGACCATGGACTGATCAACTTCCGCTCCGGGAAACCACATACTCTGACCGTTCCAAAGCGGAAGATGAAAGCTAGCGTCCACAACGCAGACACTGCTGACGCCGATGTCAGAACCGGCAGTGAACACGAGAACAAACAGAATACAGCCGAAGAGCCGTCAAACACGACGGACTTCGATCAGCTGAACCAGGCAACAGCGGTGAACGCGGATGACTGAGACGCGTTCTGACAGTGTTGTCAGCACACTCGCGAGTAGCGTGTCAGATGGAGGTGGTCGACAAGAGCGGTAACGAATTCCCCACTAGACCCCTGCGATAAAATCCACACGAATGTGGTGCGTAAACTACGCTTGTTCTCGTTTCGTTAGAGTGACGTGAAACGACTTCCCTTTTCCTTCCCTCTATGAGGTGTAGGAAAAGAAGTCTGAGAGCGAACGATTCTATCTGACATCCTCCCTCTGTTCCTTCTGACAACACTGTCAGATAGTCCGTCAAGACAGTGGCGCCTGAAATTCCACAGTCGCGGCCATAACTAACCAACACTTTCCCCAACTGACGCTAGAGGTTGGTTAGCTTGAGAGCATCAACTTCGAGATGGGACAGCGAAACCCCGGGGGGAGAGACACACCACTCTTTCATGTGAAGCCGGGAAAGGGTGGAGGCCCTGTGGAACCCCAGCAATTAGTCACTGACCACAAAGCAGCTAAAAACAAGAGTTTCAATACCGCTACTACCAGAATCGGGATTCTGGCCAATTAGACTAGTGTCAGCGCTTTAGATGAAACAGTGGACTGTTGTTCTAGTAACTACTCTAGTCTAGTTCTTCACTCGAAACAGTGGTGTGTGTGAGTGGCTTCACTTGAAACAGATGCAGAGGTGGTTTTATATATCCCTCTTGTGAAAGATTCCCTATGCGTCGGTTCGAGCGGAAGCAAAACATCTTCCGGAACAAAGACGCCCTGGGGGAGTCCTACCAACCGGAACGGATTGAGGAGCGGGATGAAGAAATTGAGGAGTATATGAACGCTCTCCAGCCGGTGATCGATGGGTGGGAACCAAACAACATCTTTCTCTACGGAAATACGGGTGTCGGGAAAACAGCCGTCACCGACTACCTTCTTGACCGGCTTCAGGACGACGTCGCTGCGTACGATGACATCGATCTCTCCATTATTTCGCTCAATTGCAAGACGCTCAACTCCTCGTATCAGGTCGCTGTGGAGCTCGTCAATGAACTCCGCCCATCCGGCGGCGAAATCAGTACGACCGGGTATCCACAGCAAACCGTATTTAAAAAGCTCTATCAGGAGCTTGAGGCCATCGGTGGGACCATTCTCATCGTGCTTGATGAAGTTGATTCAATCGGCGACCGAGATGAGCTGCTCTATGAGCTTCCTCGAGCCAGAGCCAATGGGAATCTCGACTCGGCAAAGGTCGGCGTTATTGGCATCAGCAACGATTTCAAATTTCGTGACCAGCTCGACCCTCGTGTCCAGGACACACTCTGTGAGCGGGAACTCCAGTTCCCGCCATACGATGCCACAGAACTGAAAAACATTCTCGAATCACGTGTCGAAGTGGCTGTCACGGATGGGTCAACCGATACCGGTGTGTTGCAGTTGTGTGCTGCTCTCGCCGCCAGAGACAGTGGCAGTGCCCGGCAGGCGCTTGATCTCCTTCGGTTGGGTGGTGAAATCGCGGAAAACCGGGAAGCTGAGATGATCAAAGAAGGGCACATCGAGGATGCTCGCTCACAACTCGAACAAGAGCGGGTCGAAGAAGGAATGCGCGAGTTGACGACGCATGGCCGCCTTGCACTATTGGCAGTGATTTCGAAAGCAGCTAAAGAGGAAACGCCGTGTCGGACCCGTGACCTCTACGAGGAGTATCGGTCACTCTGTGAGTCCTCTGAAACTGATGCGCTCGGTCAGCGGTCGCTCCATAACCACCTCTCAGACCTTCGGATGTTAGGCATCCTCTCGGCCCACGAAAATCGGAGCGGTTCTCGGGGGAACTACTACAACTACGAGCTTGATGTTCCGTTTACGAGCGCCATTGAGGCGATGTCTGATGTCCTTCATCTCACAACGGAGATCGATACCATCCGTGACATTGCCGCTATGAACAACGTTGGATGACGGGGGACTCCACCTTTTCATGTGAAGGTTTGTAGCGGGCGGGGCAACCCGCTTCACTTGAAAGAGTGGTATGTCTGACGGACGCTGCTTCACTTGCAAGCGTGGTGTGGTTACCAGTGAGCCCTTCACTTGAAAGAGTGGTGTGGTTACCAGTGAGCCCTTCACTTGAAAGAGTGGTGTGTCCGGCGGTAGGCGTTTCACATGTCATGGTGGTGTGTCCGCTCCAGAATTGGCTCTTGGCACAATCAAGGAACTCGTCGTCTTCACCGCCGCGCAATGTCGACGTCCTCAAAGGACGTGACGCTCCCCGAGCGAGAACTTCGGGAGGCAGTGTTCGACGACGAGATATCGAGACCAGTGATGCATCAGATAATGCAAGAAGCCGCTGAGCACTTCGGGATCGGGACTGGCAAACCAGACAGACAGCAGGTGCTGCGCCTGAATCTGACCGAACTCGAAATCGACCACCCCGATATGGGTCAAACGATTCGACACTTCGCGAACGCCGATGGCGACTCGAAGCTTGCTGACAGCGGTGAGACGACGCTGGGCTCCTACGGTGGCGGCCAGCAGCCGTCGGCACTGACTGATGGAGGGACTGTCGCGGACTGACTACCCACACTGAACCGCTTGCCAGTACGACCGCGGGCATGCCACCGGCCTGCCTGTTAGCTCCAGCTATGCCGTTCGACGTGCATTGGGGGCCAGCGTCCACAACGCTGACACTGTTGACACTAGTGTCAGAAACAACAGTAAGAGCGAGAATGAGCAGAAGACAACTGGTCAAGCACTACGGAGTTCGATCAGCTGACTCAGCAACGGTAGTGGCCCCTGATGGCTGAAATGGATTCTGCCAGTGTTGTCAGCGCGCTCGCGAGTAGCGTGTCAGATAGAGGCGATCCATAAGAGCGGTTACCGATTCCCCACTTTCCCTGCGATAAAATCCACACGAACGTGGTTCGTAACTTCCGCTTGTTCTCGTTTCGTTAGAGTAACGTGAAACAACTTCTCTTTTTTTCCTTCCATGAGGTGTAGAAGCAGATATCTGGGTACGAACGATTCTATCTGACATCCTCTTCCGTCGGCTTCTGACAACACCGTCAGATAGCTCGTCAGGATACGTTGCGTTGCTTGGAGGCCGACGCAAAATGAAGGCTGCTTGGTGATCGTCTTATTGGCGAATCGAACATAGCCTGTTGTTAAAAGAGTCATACTGGGGCTTGACTACCGTCCGACGAAGCCCCAGTTCTCATCCACTCTATTCCGCGACGACGCTAATCCAAGATTCTCCCGATCGCTATCCCTCCAAAGAACGTGGTGGCAGCTATGCTAAGCAGGCCGAGAATGAACATAGCGAGCTGCACATTACTCATTCTGCCCACCCCACGTACGTCGGCTCTTGGTTTGCGCACTATCTTCTTTGTCACCTGCATCAACTTCCCGTCCTCTCTGTCTGGATCGCTTTTTTATCATTGAATCCTCTGGTCAACCGGTCCAGTGGAGAATCCAATGGTTAAGCTGGGCTCCATGGCCGGTGTAAGGTTATTTTTCTGCCGTTTCGTCACCGAATACGTATCCATCGATAGCGTTTAATCCTTCTTGTCTGCGATTCGGCGGTGCCGTAGCAATCTCTGGACTCCTGGCTACGGTGCTTGACGAACTGTGCTGGTGACGCGTGAAACGATAGCCGCATACAACGGAATAGATGCTGTCGATTCTGCTTAATACTGTCCAGACCGAGGTGAAAGTAGAACCAAGATCCCAAAACCACCGGACATAGACAGAGCATCCAGATGAAGTGGACAGGGGTTGCCGGCGGTGATATTTGATGATACCAATATCTCTTGGAAAACTGAAGTAGGCTACCAGAAAATCTGGAGCCCAGCTTAACCATCACAATTTGTGAGTACTGCGGTAATAAAACCACCGTATACAAACAAAGTTTCGTGGGGTAAAGGCCACTCATCACGAACTGATACGCCGAGAGTGTCAGGTCTACTCTATAGAACATGGTGAAACCGCACGAACTGTCACCTGTTTTGACGCCGGGGCAGGTTGACTGTGTGTACTTCTTAGAGATGGCAGTACTCTGTACCCTCAGCGGCTAACAACGAGGCCATCGTAGTTGTGTAAATCGAGCTAGAACAATAAAATAGGGTCGCATTACAGCACTGACCGCAGACACGCATCTTAAACGCTGGATCGACGAGGCTGGATTTCACTCACCTGCTCGGGACTTTGATGCGTACCTTGACGACTAGCGTCAGTGCGGCGTGAAGCTCTGATAGGGCGGCTGAGTGGCAGTCGCTATCCACGTATCTCACACTCGGATATCGCGCCTTGGACTAGGGTGCTGTACTTGGGTGGTGAAGTGCGTTAAACATTGGTTGGAACACATACCGCCAGCGCTGAAGACGCCGTCCCAACAGCTATTACCCAATACATGAATTATGAATTGTATGTCGAAAGCTGCCGGGGACCCAGAACGAGCTATCAATGGGCTCCTATCGATTGCACAACTGCTGGAAGAGCCACGCCTGGCCCGGCTCTACACGTTTGTCCTCCGCGAGGGCGACGTAACCATCGACGATATCGTCGCTGCGGTAGAGATTCCTCGAACGACAGCGTACTCGGATATGGGGACACTCGTCGACCTCGGTGTCCTGACCCGAGATGAAGAGCAGAAGACGCACACGTATTCCGCTGTCCCGATCACGCTGACTGCAGACTTGGACGGTGACGAGTATACCGTCACGCCCACTCTCATCGAGGCGGTCGGTCGCTCACCACACGATCAGGACCTCGACCTCCTCATGGAACGATACGGGCTCGGCAAACTCGCGGCTGCGCTCACGTATGCCATCCCCTATGCTAACGGTGAGATGTCTGAACGAGTCGCAGCTCGGGAGCTCGATCTGCAGCAGGCCTTCGCGATTGCGGTCCTGCATGCGCTCCGAGATGTGGTTCAGGACATGGAAACCGTTGATCCACACTTCGAGGATATCCGGAACGCTCGCGACCACCCACCGTCAGCGGAGGACTGACGGACACCTATGAGTACGCCATTTGACCCATTTCAGGAGTCCGTGGCGTGGGTCGCAGATACGGGATTCTTCATCGCCTGTGGTCGGCAGCAGAATAATAAATACGCTGCTCTCGAGCGCTTCGCCGCTCAGAACGACCTCACGTTCGTGATTCCCCAGCGCGTCTATGCGGAACTCGGCGGAGCACCAGACCGCAGCACACCGGGACAGACGCCGATTAACAGTGCACTCGATGCTGGCTGGGTTCGAATTGCTGCCGAACCCGACTACGCGAACAGCACAGTCTCTCGGGTGATGGATGACATCCGGTCATACATTGCTCGCTCATCGAATCGAGCGGAGGACCAGATTGAGAAGGCAGATACGGCCCTTGGCGCTGTTGCAGCGACCCTTCTTGAGAGCGGCGACGCTCGATACGTCTGTGTTGTGACCACGGATACTGATGCTGGTGAAGGAACTGTCGCCGCACTTGCAGCCAACGGCTTCGAAGGTCGAATCCAGTTCAGAGACGGATTCGAGTTGATCAACAAGATTACGTAATCGGGTTGTCGGTGAGGCAGGCTCTGTCTTCGTTCCTGTTTGCACTTATGCTAGGGGTACGCAGTAGTGTAGAATGTACGTGCCGATGTCGGATTTATCGCCTTGTTGAACCCTCTCTCGGGGAGGCACTGTCTAGTTCTGAATCTCTTCAGCTGGCGTTTTTCCGTCAAGAGCTTGGTTCGGCCGTTCGTGGTTGTAGTGGTGTCTGAATCGTCGTAACCACTGTTTCGCGCTTGATTGACTGCCCCTCCAGAAGGAGTGAAAGCGGTCGATGCGCATGGTCACAGTCTGGAACCACTTTTCAATGTGGTTCCGGATTCGGTAGTCGAGCCGACCGCTCAAATCGTGACGTGAGAGGGCAGTCAGATAGCCGCCAGCATCAACGAGAAACACTGAATCGGCGACATCGTGTTTCTGAGTGAGCCGATGCAGGAACGCCGCCGCGGGGTCAGTCCCGCGGCGGCTGAACACGTCAACTTCAAACAGCAGCTTTGATTCGGTATCGACAGCGGCGTACAACCACTTCTTTTCGCCGTCAATCTCGATTTGTTTCTCATCGACCGCGACCCGCGACGGCGACGCCGTCGGCGGGTCGCTCTGTGCTTCAGACAGTGTATGCACCCAATTCCAGACCGCGCCGTGAGAACGATCGACACCCAGCAAGTCTAAGATCGCAACCGTCTCCCTGATCGACAGCCCCGCAGTATGGAGACGCACCCCAAATCGCCGGACGGGTGTCGGAGTGCGCTCATTCTCCCAAACGTCTTGGCTGTCCTCATCTAACGTTTCTCTGAGGAGGTCTGCGAGTTGCATAGGCACTTCTCGCTACGACCTCCTCGCTTCTCAAACTCGCTCAACTAGACAGTGCCCTCGGGGATAACTCTCGCACCCAACAACAAGTTAGACCCACAACGATTGTTTGACTCTTCCACACCACTGTTTCCGGAGCAAAACGCCCTACGCCGGCCTGACCGGCGCGACATACTGACTCCTGACCTTGTTACCCTCGCGCCATTGCAAGTAGTAGTACTCGCGATCGTCGATACTCTTCACTGTCACCGTGCCCTTCGAGCGTGGTATTTCGGCCTGCTCGTAGGCGTCGGCTACTTTCTCGTCCCAGTCGTCCTCGTCGTTGGCCCATTCCTCGGGTGTGTCCACGCTGTTCTGGTCCTCGACCCCGTCATCGCTCTCTAGCAGCCCGGCCAGCTCGTCGACGGTGGCGATCGCGTCCTCGTGCGCATCGTGACCGTCCTGGCTGAGCCCCTCGACGTCAATGCGTTCCAGCGCCGACAGCGCTTGGTGGGCGTACTCCTCGTCGCTCATACGCTAACCAACACGACCGGGCAGAATAGCGTTTGTGTTGGTTAGCTTGTCCACACCGTGTTTCGAATGTTCATACCCCCACTGTTTCATGTGTAACACGCAAAAAGAACGTCTCAGCTATCGTAATCCGAGCGATTCCACAGCGTCGGTGAACTCCGAACTGGACATCTCTTGCACTGCCTCGACCCCGCGTGCCACGACCACCGGGTAGTAGTGGCGCTCTTTCTTCACGTCCCAGTCGCATTCGTATTTCATCCGGTCGAACTCGTTGTCGACCGGCTCCATGAGCCCGTCTGGCAGATGAATCAGTTTACTTCCCCAAACGTCCTTATAGTCTTTAGCAGATTTATCTGATTTAGCCTTCATAGTTTGTTTATCTTGTTTAACATTCTTATCTCCATTATCTGGTTTATCGGACTTATCGCTCTCATCGGATTTATCCGCCTCTTCGTCGCCGAATCGCTGGCCGAGTCGTTCGGACATCTCGTCTTTGGCCTGGTCTCTGTCTTTCATGATTGCTCCTCGATGAAGTAGTCCGCAATTCGTAGCAGTTCGTCAGCCTGGTCGCATTCCTCGTCGTGGCCGAAGATACTGTGGCCCGCGTTGAACGCCCGCTTGATGACAGCACGACTTCGGATTTCGAACACCGGTATTCGATCACTGAATGTATCGTCGAACCACTCCAGCATCCCCTGTTGTTCGCCATCCAGTGGGTAGTCGACGTTGCTGACGACCAGCGCCTCTTCCTGAATAGACGCGCCGAAGTTGTCTTCGAGTGAGTCGATTTGCTTGAACAGCAACTCGACGGCGCGGATGCTCGTATCCTCGGCCTCGGCTGGAATCAGGACGTTCTCACAGGCGAGTAGCGCGTTGTCGGTCAACAGCCCCAGCGATGGCGGGCAGTCCACGACAAGGAAGTCGTAGCCAGTCACATCCTCCAGCAGCATCGACAATCGCTCCCGGCCGCGCATCCCACTGACGAGCTCCTGCTCCAGGGAGAACATGTCGATGTTCGCCGGGAGGACGTCGAACTCCTCGTGGGCGACAACGAGATCGTCGACGGCGTGTTCGCCGGGCGCTTTCAGTGCGTCGTTGAGATTCGGCGATGGAGTAGTGTACTCGTCGTCGAGACCGACGCCGCTGGTCAGGTAGCCCTGCGGGTCCAGATCAACGAGCAATACGTTCTGGCCGCGCTCGCCCAGCGCTCCGGCGATGTTCAATGCGACCGTGCTCTTTCCGACGCCGCCCTTCTGGTTCGACACTGCCAACCGATATGGTTTATTCGACATAGTTAACTAAACCCTCTAATCTTGTTTAACAAGTTATGCTGACTTAGTACTACCGTCAGACAACGCTGACACCCTTGGTACCGAGTGAAAGACTAAATCACGGAACGGACGATATCGACTGTCTGACTATCTCTAGATCCTATTCCTGTCAGAAAGAATCTATGCGCTGAAGCTACGAATGACAGAATCCGTGCACGGGATCTCGACATCGATCGACTGACCGAAGGGGGACGAGATGTCCCCCGATGTGACAAAGAACCGGTCAGATCCGGTTGCGGCTGCTGGTGACAGTCGCGACCGGCGATCGATTGACGAGCGTCTACAAGCTATCGATCCGATCTCCATCGAGACATTGCCGCTGACAGAACAGGCCGCGGCGGTCGTCGACGAGACGACCGTCGCGGCCGACCTGGTCACGCAACTCGATTTCAGTCGCTACGAACGCCGCGATCCAGTTCCTGACTGGCACGATTCGAAGCCGTTCGAGGCGATGTTCGCCGCTCTGCTCTTACAGGAACTCGAAGACACGTCCGATGGCTGGCTCCATCGGACGCTCGACGCTGATCCCGACCTCGCGACCGAACTCGGTTTCGAGTCCGGCGATCCCCCGTCGAGAAGCACGATCTCCAGAGCAGATACTGGACGATTCGCCGAACTCACGTCGACGATCGAGACGACTGCTCGCCAGATCCAGCAGTTGGCTACCGAACGCGGCAGTCCGATCGGCACTCCCTACGAAGAGCGCGCTTCCGGGGAGCCGACAGGCTCCTCGAAGCGCACTGTCAACCGCCTCCTTCGGCGGAAAACCAGGGATCTCCTCGACGAACTTCAGACGGTCGTGTTGCCGGCCTTCGAGTTCGATCGACCCGAGGATCCCATCTACGATGACGAAGAGTTCCTCACCCTCGAAGCCTGTCTCGGGGTCACAGGCACCGCCGCCAACGGCGGTGCCGAGACCTACGGCGATTACGTCAATCCCGATCCCGACTTGGACGATCCATTCTACGAGGACGGCCCGAGCGGTGAAACGCTGCTGGAAGCGATCAAGGACCTCTCTCCGACGGACATCACCGAGATGGTCAACCAGGGCGCGGCCCGCGTCTTGACGCGGGCCAAGCCCCGGATGGAATTCGAGACACCAGTTATGCTGTCGATCGACGTGACCTACGTCGCTTTCTACGGGGATCGCGAGGAACTGATCCGGGTGCAAGGAGCCCCTGACGACAAATCCTACGACTGGTGTCACAAGTTCGCGACCGCGAACGTTGTCGGGGACAACGTTCACTTCGCGGCCGCGATGCTTCCGGTTGGGAACGCCGACTACCACGATTCCGACGCCTACCCTGGAGAGGACAAATCCTATCGAGTCGGCGACGTCGTTCGCCGACTCGTCGATCACGTCACCGAGGAGTGCCGGATCAATGTTCGCCGACTCTACGGCGATGCAGAATTCTACGCCACCGACGTCTTCACCTCTCTCGAATGGCGAGACATCCGGTACGTGATCCCGGCCCCGCGCGATGACCGCGTCAAGCGGTTCATCGCGCGCATGGACGAGGACGTAGATGGGAACAAGCAAGTGACGGTCAAAGACGACCATGCTGTTCACGGTCCAGTCAAACACGACGTCAGTAATACACGGGCTGAGACGACGCTCGTCGGCCTTCCTCCCGACGAGGATCACGACGAAGTCCAGACGTTTGCGACGAATCTCGTCCTCGACGACGAGATTCGTCTCGATCGGCGCTGGACTAAGAAACAGATCACTCGGTACAGACGCCGAGGTGGGATGGAAACGGCTTACAGTAAAATCAAGGAATTCGCGCCGTGGACGACGTCGACGGACTTCTCGGTTCGACTGTTTCACTTCGGCTTCGCGGTCCTGCTGTACGATCTGTGGTTGCTGGTGGACTTTCTGGTCCAGACATTGATCGATGTCGTGGAGTTTCGCACGAAACCGCGGGTGACGGCCCCGCGGTTTCGTGCATTCCTTCGCCGGGAGGTGAGCGCATTGCTGTAAATCCCGGTCCGTGGTAGCCCTTCGTGAGAGGCATCACTGTCAAAGTCGACTGATTTGCCCGGTCTCTCCTGTCCGACCGCTACTCACCACCGCTGAGTAGCGGTCGTAACTTCTTGGTCAGCTGGTACACTGGCCCGACTTCCACCGAGAGAGGTGGTTCTCGTGCACGGATTCGGCGGCATTCGCAGCGCCACCATGCGGATTTCGTATAGCGAAAAACACTTTAAAGCAATATTTGCTAAGCCACCGTAGAGCCATAAGTCCGTTACAGGTCTGCTGTGGCAACAGAACTATCAGGTTTTAGTGTGTTTAGCTGTGTATGCCGAAATCGGCTGATTCAGATTCAGAACCGGGAAAGCACGAGGGTTCCCCCGGGATTGAGCGGACGAAGCCTTGGCACTCCGCCGACGACGTTCCCTGGACACTGCTGACCGAGGGCCAGCTCGCCGACGCCTACGAGGCTGTGGTCGTGCCGGCGCTGCGGCGCGACGACTTCGACCCCGAAACCGACAGGCCATCCTACGAGTGGCTCTCGAACAACGGCTTCCGTGGGCTCACGTACGCGCTGAAAGAGTACCACGACACGACGTTCGCCACCTTCTGGTCGGACACACTCGGGTACGACACCGAAACCAGCGGCTACGACTGGGATATCGAGCACGACGAGACCCGCGAGTCCTTTCAAGAGTATCTCGACGCCAAGCAAGCGGCCGCAGATGACTGGACCGATAGCACCCGCGAGACCATCCGGTATCGGCTCGCCCGCTACGCTCGGTCCTACCGAGAACGCCACGGAACCGATGATCTCCTCTCGCCCGTCGACGCCGACAGCGACATCACCGGGACCGAAGCCGTCGACCGCTGCCGGGAGACCCTCGCCTACATGTCCGGAGAGTTCGCTGAGTCGACCATCGCGCGCGTCCACGATGCAATCCGAACGTGGTACGGCTGGCTTGTTGAGCGCCGTGTGGCGACAGTCAATCCCACCAACGGCGCGGAGGACTGGTTCTCGTGGACGCGCTCGTCGGACACAGATCCAGTCGCTCTCGAGTCCGAGCACGTCCGGACGATGTTCGACGCCGCCATCACCAGCCGCGACCGGATGCTCGTTGTTGCCCTCGCTGGCTGGGGCCTCCGGGCGGGCGAAGTCGCGGCGCTGCACCAGGACCAGCTCCATCTCAACGGTGACGACCCCTATATCCAGTTCGACGAGCGAAAGAACGGGCCGGGGACCGTCGCTATTGTCTTCGGCGAAGACATCGCTCGCTGGCACCTCTCCCGCGTCGATGGCTATCTGTTCCCCTCGGAGCGCTCGAAAACCGGCCACGTCGACGGCACGACCATCGCGGGGTGGTTCCACGAACTCGCCGACAGGGCCGGCGTGCCCGAGGAGATCGACGGCGTCGCCCGGAAGCCACACATGGGTCGGCGGTTCTGGTACGACGCCTACTCGCGAACGACCGAGGACCTGCTGGCCCACGTCCAGGATATCGCCGACGAGCAGGGCAGTGCGAGCGCGAAGGTGGTGTTCGAGGACTACCTGACCGACGAGCGAAAGCGTGAACTCCGGCGGGGGTTCATGCGGGAGAAATTATCCAATGCATTTAGCTGCGAATAAGCCGATATAAATACCAAATACATATATCTATAGGTTGGTAAATTGAGTTGATGGACTTCTGGACAGATGAGCGTGCACAATCGGTTCAAGTCGGCGCGGTTCTGCTTTTTGCGATTCTTATAGTTGCTTTTAGTATTCACCAAGCATATGTGATTCCAAGTCAGAATGAGAGGATTGAATTTAATCATGCAACTCAGACTGAAGGAGAGTTGCAAGAGATCCGGAATAGCATAATCTCTGCCGGGGAAAATGGTAATAGAGTGCCGGCTTCGGTACAGCTTGGCACATCATATCCTGCGCGGTTAGTCGCTGCCCAACCTCGGCAATCATCAGGCTCGTTGCGGGTAAGCAACATTGGAGAAGCTAGCAATACATTCTCTTTGCAAGACGG
This sequence comes from Haloarcula marismortui ATCC 43049, assembly GCF_000011085.1. Taxonomy (NCBI): domain Archaea; kingdom Methanobacteriati; phylum Methanobacteriota; class Halobacteria; order Halobacteriales; family Haloarculaceae; genus Haloarcula; species Haloarcula marismortui. Next base: position 15,876 of record NC_006393.1, on the reverse strand, counting down.
GCCACCAAGTGCTACGATAGCCGAAATTTGCGGTCTTAGCACTGTTAATACAAGTACTGTGACATATGAACCGAACTATAATTACTTGGATAGCGTCGGGTCTGTCACTACTGAAAGTACAGTAACATATACTACTGGAGAGTTTGAAGGACGATCTGTTCAGACGGATCAGTTACTCGTTAGTGGTACAACAGTTCATATATATCCTCTTGTGGGTGAATATGATCGAAGCAGTGGAGGTAGAGAGCCCATTATATTCCAAGGCAACAAGACTGGGGAAAAATCATATAATGGCGATTTTAGTTTAACAGTCCCAACGAAACTGTCCGCAAATGAGTGGAAAGATATCCTGCGAAGCGGCGAGAACAGGGCATCTCACGTTGATGAAGTCACACCCGCAAGTGGACAAGCAGTGACGATAGTTTTTGATACTGCAGACTATGATATTAAATGCTCCCCGGTCGGTGTTGGAAAGGATCCGGACAATAGCCCCGAATATAGCGCAGGAAATGGTAATCAAGGTCGGAGTGGAAATACACTAGGACCTGAGGTACCACGTATCTCAACCGATAAAGTATCTGTAAAAAAAAGCGATTCGTTCAATCTCACAGCAGTAGTTAATGATCAAGGAAGAGGAGGGAATGATATTATCCAAGCTCAGTGGTCATCGAATAAGTCTACAAATAGAGCACCCAACCGGCGGTCTAATATGTCCGCTTCAGACGGAGAATTCGATCAGCCGAAAGAAGACGTTAACCGATCCATAGATACCGCTGGTTGGGCTACTGGCCACCACGAATTATCCATCCGTGGAACGGATGGGAACCTAACACAGGGCCCCACAAATTCGACAATCGTAAACATCGCACCGCTAGCCAGTGCAGAGCGCGCTCAGATAGTCAGTTCCAGAAAAACCCGTAATAACGACGGTGGTGGTGTGCAAGACACTGTAAAGTTCACTCTAGAAAATACCGGGTCTTCTCCAGTTAGTATACAAAATATTACAATTCGCGATGCTGAGAACTTCCAGGTAGATCAAGTTGGAAACGGTTCAGCTGTTTTTAATAGAGGATGGTCTTGGGATGATGCAGGCCCAGAGATTGTGAGTAGTCGTACCGGAAGTCTATACGACTCGACTGATGGTCCCGTCCCACTGAGAACCACGGTGCAACTCCAATCAAATGAGGTGGTCTCAGATGGTGAGCAAACAGAATACACGATTACTGAGTTCAGGGATAATCGCTTTGGTGGATTCGGTAGTAATGAGGATCCTGGCTCGCAAGTGACGTTGACTCTCGGGTTTGAAGACGGGAGTGAAAAAACAGTAACGTTGGATAATCTCTGAGGTAGTGTCGGCGGCGTCCTTGCTACTGGCACTCTCGTGTTCTCCAGTTCGCTAACTCAGTCTGGCCCGACTGTCGATGAATCATATTCGTAGTGCTCGCTATCACTATCCCTGTTACCACCGCTTACGCACTTGCTGAATGGTTCGTTGAGGGGATTAAGGAGAGAAACAAATGACGGTTAGAAATCCGGGCGGGTAGCTAACCAACAACTGCGCGTTTTTTCGGGGTCTTGTTGGTTAGCACTTTTCGCGACACCCTGTCCTGCCACATACTTAGTCAATCACATCGACAGCCGCGTAATCCCGTCTGATGACGGTGAACCAAACTGAACTAGCTGTGGAGCATCTTCGAACCGCTGGTGAGCATGATTTTCGGGATGGATCGTCGCTGTCGGCGGCGCACTACCGCCGACGCGACAGTGTCACCACTGACGACCGCTGTCCGGCCCGATGGACAGCTACCGGAAGAACCGTCATCAATTAGTGCGGGGCGCCGCCAGACTGCATATCCTCGCCAAGCAGACGCTTACTCTAACCTGATGTGATCAACTGAGGTTGGAGAGCGCGTTACTGTAGAGATTACCGATGTTAGAGAAAACGTCGCCTTCGCTCAGGTTGTTACACGGGGCAGTTCCTCTGAGTAAACTGTCCTAGATCTATTCCTCGTTGGCGTAAACGAGTTGCAGTACTTCACGAAGGTAATAAAGCACTTTGTCATCATCGGTCTGCTGATGAGCGTGCCGGATGTGCTTTTCAACGGGGTTATCGGTTTCAGTTTCGACGCTTTCTCGAGGCACATATCCGTATTTTATTGTAACTTAATATACCTGCTGGTTATTTGCTAGATATTGATGTACCACCCGTAATTAATTGGCTTGTTATCGGTGCGCAACCAATACCAGTTTGTCTACTGTACCTGAGATGCAAATTGATTCGTTGAAGAATGTCAAGTAGCGGTCCCAACAACATACCGGTCATCAGATGAGATGCTCGATGGACTCGCCGCCCCGGGCTAACTCAGACTGCTCGGACGAGGCATCTGTCTTACGCTCGGAGAGCGGCTCCAGTGAAACGGACTGTTGTATCGCCGTGAACTTCGACCGTAGTTGGCTGCTCGTCGAACGCACTAACTCTTCGTCTGGCCATGATTGACAGGAATGTGCTTAGTTCCACTTTATACTGATACTTATTTCAAATAAAAAGGTATCGAATGAATGCCCCGAGACCATGTATAAGAACGAGATCAGGCAGGAGAATGCCGCACACTCCGATCAGTTGGAGCACTAACGTAGGCCCAGACTGAACAGTCAGAGAGAGTACGCCATACTCAAGCAGGGACAAGACAAAAACCCCAGCTGTGACCGCTTTCAGACTCTGAATTCCGTCATACGCGATAGCCCGGGTACTATCCGCGCCACGGAGTGGAAGTCCATGATTTCGGATGTCGATGAAGGTGCGAATTAGTACCCATGCCGCCAGTACAATTACGCCAAGGGAGCCAGCAGCGACAATCATTATTCCGGCGCTGAGGATTGACGTATCGCCACCTAACGCGGTAAATGACCCAAAAATTACGACCGGCAGTGCGATCACCCAGACTGCAACCGATAGTGCTGTTAGTAGTATCTCAACTGGCAGGGTATTCGCCGACATCCATGCTTGAATCCGCTCCGTACGTGAGGGCGGGGCCGCTATTCCTGATTGTCGCGGTGCAGCTGTTGGACCGCTGGAGGGCTCGGAAGGCATATTCGGCGCCAATATCCCAACGCGAAAAATTCTTATCAAGTAGCCTGTAATAACCCCGTTCACACCGTAGTGGTTCTATTACTTCATCAAGAGAAAGAGACACGCCTGCAAGGGCTGAAAGACCAACTTGAGGCGACCGAGGGTGACGAAGCTGATGAGCTCCGTAACGAAACCGATAGGAGTTATGGAACCTGTCGAAAAACAATTTTGAGTCGAATCTTACGGTCTTAGCATCGGCTATAGCATTAATTGGCCCCATATACCGGCAAAAAACATTTTTCGACAGGCTCTATGGTGACTTTATCTGAGTCTCTGTGGTAATTTCCTCGAAGTTCCCAATTGTTAATTGGCAGAATATCTGTGCGAAAGTGGTCCGCGCACTCCAAACGGCGGTTTCATCATCTGCTTTGCCGCCGCGAATACTAAGTAAAAACACGTCAAGGTCGACTATCAGAATCCGCTCAGCATACTCGTTACTTTGATTGACCTGGGAAGAATAAAATATGTCGATATTGTCATTATCGATCCACGAACTATCGATTGTCTGACCGCTCTTTGCAAGTAGTGTGACGCCGATACCACGCTCACACGCTGCTTCCAGTGCTGTTACCAAATCTGGGCTTGGGTCAACAAGGTCTGGGCTACCATATAGAATTGTTTGGTTCGCTTCGGAAGCTAGTTTAGCAATCCTCTCGGTAATAGCTGTTTTTCCAGTAATTGACCAGACATCTTCGTTCTCTTCGGCTTCGTTTCCAGTAGCAGGTTCCAACGACTCAAGATAATCAAACACACTATCACGCTGAGTTTCAAACCGATTTTCAAGCTGTGCTTTTGCTTCATCCAGTGAAACAGGTTGGAATACCTGTGGATTCGACTGCTGGATGCTAATGAACCCGCGACTCTCTAAATCGTGTGCTGTCGTGTATACTTGCGGCCGGGGAACGTCGGTTACAGAAGCTATCTCACGGGCAGTCCCGCTCCCAATCTCAACGAGTGTAATGAACACGCGTGCCTCATACGTTGATAACCCTAGCTCTTTCAATGACTCAGTTGCTTCGTTATCGCTCATTCTATTGATTCTCCGAATGCTTTACTATCGTGTGTACGAGGGTGTCATAGAACAGTTACCACACCAAAGAGCAGGGTGAATGCTGAGGTGGTATGGACTCAGCGACCCTGCAGAATGAGCCTTCGGTAGAGTCGTTCTTCAATGTCGCGGAGACCGAGACGTTAGCGTTGTTTGAGCATCTCTCCTTCGAGTTTCTTGGCGAGTTCGACGTGTTCGCCCCGGCGGAGACGGGGCGAACACGAGAGCATAAACCACCAGAGATGCTGCGTGGGTTCCTCCACTGCTATTACCGTGATATCTACGGAATTCGTCCTGCTGAGCGGGAGCTTCAGAACACGGTTGTCTGGCTGAGCTGTGGCTTCGATCGACCGCCGTCAAGAGACGCGGTCGATCGGTTCCTTACTGACCTCGAACACGTCGTCGACGAAGTCTTTGACCACCTCGTCGAGCAGGCCGCCCGGCGCGGCCTGCTCGACTTGACCTACTGCATCGATTCAACCGACGTGAGGGCGATGCCCGCTGACCAAGATGCGTCGAAATGCTACGATCCAACCGATGAAGAGTACTACTACGGCTACGGCTGTACGATTGTTTCGACCGGACAAAAAATACCGATTGCAGCGGAGTTCACCGAGAGCAAACAAGCGCCAGAAGAGACGGCGATGCGCGTCACCTGTGACGCGCTCGCCGTCGCCAAGCCGATTTGGATGGTCGGTGACAGCGCCTACGACACCCTCGACTGGCACGACCACCTGCTGGCCGCAGGGGTCGTGCCAGTCGCCCCGTACAATGCTAGAAACGCTGACGACCCGAAAGATATCGAATACAGGGTCGAGGACCGCATTGAGAAACACAGCGAGGATGTACAGCTGAAACAATCGATACTAAACCAGACGTACAATCGCCGCACTGGAGTGGAACGAACCAACGAATCAGTGAAGGACTGCGGCCTCGGGCGAACGCACGCCCGAGGCCGCGCCCACGCACGAGCGCAGGTCTTCCTCGCACTGTGTCTTCGCCTGGTCGTCGCAATCACCAATTACGAACGCGGAGACAATCCGGGAAGCACGATCATCACGGTGTGAGAAGAGTTCTATGACACCCTCATCGTGTGTACTGTTATTATCCGATCTTTGAACATTGTGTATCCAATCATATTTGAATGGAGTTCGCTCATTGATTCACCCGAAAGTTGTTTCCAGACAGGAACCGAGTGATATCAGATTCAACGAATTGGGACCAGATCACAAGTGCAGAGGGGACAATAATTATCGATGCAAGATACGAGTAAAGAATTGTCAGCCCGGTCAATATGCCGAACTGTCCAAGCACTGGTGTGATTGCAATTACGAGCACCCCGATTCCTGATACTGTTGTTAACATCGAACCGGTAAGCGCTCCACCAGTACCGCGGACTGTAGTAGTGAGTGCGATAAAGACATCTGTACCTCGTTCATATTCTTCTGAGAACCGGTGGATCAGGTGCGCAGAATAGTCTGTTCCAAGCCCAAGCCCGATCGAGAGGATGGTTCCCGTTAGGACATTAAATGGAATCCCAAGGTAACGCATCGTTGCAGCGATGCCAGCAACAGTGATCGCAATAGGTAGGAGGTTAACTACCCCAAGAAGGGGCCGGCCTTCGAGCGCGGCATACGCGATAATAAGAAAGATACCAGACCCCACGAGAGCAAGAGCGAGACTAATCAACGCTGACTCACCAATCACGTCTGAAACTGCTTTGAGAACAATTACGCCGCCAGTTGCGGTTGCTTTAAACCGGAAGCGATCCGAAACAGTGCGAGTGTCAGAAGTCACTTCATCCTGTGTTGCGTCGGCTTCAACAGCGTACTCAATACGCGCTGACGTATAGTCGTCGGTAATATAATTCAGCGCCTGTCCTCGCGCTGGTGAATCAAGTAAGGCATCATAGATTGTTACCAAGTTATCATCTGGAATCCCGTTTGCATTCCGGTCATTTTGGGCGACAAGTGCAGCGAACTCGGGACTTCGATCAGCGTACGATCGTATAACGGTAATAATAGACGTTTCACGGGCATGACCGTCATCAACGATGAAGCTATCCGGTGGAGAGTCTCCTGCGCGGTACATAGATTCAAGCGCTCCATCATCTGTTAATGACCCTTCAACGTACACTGTTGTTGTATCTTCCTCGCCAGTTTGGAACCGATCCTCAAGGAAATTCGTTGTTTCTGTCACTGTGTACTCACTTGGCTGTACACTTGCTGGTAAGTATTCCAGATACTCTGGATTTTCTTCGGGTGGCAGAAAATCATCCTGCGAGAACCGCGACTCAACTCCAGAGCCATAGACACCAACCCACGCTGTGCTGAGTACCAGCACGATGACGAAGGTCTTTGGAGCTGCTCTACCGATGTGTACGCCAGCCAAAAGAACCCGTCCAAGTAGTGAGTCCTCCGAACCCATCGGTTGTGACCCAAACGTCGGAATCGGATATCGCTGGCATAATTGATCAGCATAGACCTTGCTTGCAGGAAGAAACACTCCAAAGATGAGGAATGTAAATACAATGCCGATGGCAGCGACGATGCCAAAGTCTTGAATCGATCCCAATGGGCTACTCATATTTGCAGCAAAGCCGACCACAGTAGTCCCAGTGACAATAGCAAATGCGACGAGCAACTGATCCGTAGTGGTCCGCATTGACTCTTGAATCCCGTATCCCTGGATCCGCTCTTCACGGTAGCGATTAATCGCATGAATGCCGAAATCAATCCCGACCGCAAGTAGCAGGGGAGGGACTGCAATTAACAGCTGTGAGAACGCGATGCCTGCCAGGCCCATAAAGCCGAACGTCCAGAGAATTGCCATCGCTAACGCTACCAGACCTAATAGAAGGTCGACAGGGTCGCGATAAGCGATGATAAGGAAAAACAGGATCAGTCCGACTGCAGCGGGTACTACTAGAGCTAGTGAATCGCTTATCACTGATGACAGCTCTTCAGATGTGAGGCCACTGCCGAAAACAGTGATGTCACCGCCGACGGAATCAACAATAAAGACTGCTTGTTGCTGTATACTAGTGAGTGGACTTGATCCGCTGCTACCTGGACCGCTGTCGGTTTCGGTTTGCAGTTGATGTGTAACAATCCCGATTGTTGCCGAAGCGCTGGCTGAACGAGCATTGAAGTCGTTACTGAGACTGGCCCGAAATTGTGGATTTCGCTCAGCGGCTGTTTGCACAGCTTGGTCAATCTCACTCGGTGCCGCGGTTTCAACGACACGGATCTGCTCTTCGAATGTTTCTGCAGACGGATCAAGGGTTCTGGCAACTGCCTGTGCGACGCTTGTGGTGGATTCGACCTGTATCTCAGGGTTCTTTGACAGCCGATGCTGCGCTCGAAGCATCCGCAGTAATTCTGGCTTCGACAAGACATTCTGGCCTGAGTGGATTAGCTGTGTCGTCCCTGTGTCACCCTCAAATGTGATTCGCTCAAAGTTGTTGTTTACTTCGTCCAACGCATCGGCTGCCGGAACATCGTCGACAAATTGACTGGTCCCAGACTCTGTGCCAGACTGCCCAAGGCCAGTCGCAAACACGCCTGACAGGATCAAAAAAACGAGGATAACCTGTTTTGGCCGATCCGCAATCCAGTGGTCTGCAATGTCGATATACCGCTGGTAGTTGAGCTCGAAATCCATGGATTAGCTTGACCACCGCCGCCAGCCACCGATTCCAGCGACCCCAATAATGACGAACACGCCCAAGATAAGAGGGAGTGGGAAGCCGCTGTCTTCAGGTTCTGTTACGACAATTGCGGTGGTATATGTTTTCGAGACTTCAGAGTCGCCATCTGGCATTTCGTACTGGAAGTCAAGTGAGACTGGGTATGTTTTCGGCAACGCACCACTTGCTGCAGAGAGTGCGATGGTAACTTCGGCTGTTTCATTTGCCGCCAGCGATGTGACAATCGCCTCATCGTTATCACTGGATAGGGGGCTTTCAACAAACGCCTTTGCTTCGACGTTTTGTAGTGGTTGCTCACCGTTATTCGTAATTTGTATCGTTACGGCTTGGTCACTCCCAGCCGCAATTTCATCTGTAGCAGTTTTAATAATGAATCTGTCGCGCTTGGGTTCAATTCTTGCTCTTGTCTCTAATCCATCACTTCTCTGCACATCGCCGCGGGTGTTCCGATAACGAGTTGTGAGATTGAATTGCTGAACGCTGGCACTTCCTGCGTCACTTACCGTTACGGTGTACTCAAAGTTAGCACGCTCACCTGGAGCAATGTCAGGAATCGCGTATTCTGAGGAGTCCACTACAATGTTTGGGTTGGATGGAGAGAACATCACGACTGGATTTGTAACCGCATCGGGCCCGTTGTTAACAACTGTTCCCGAAACTGTTCCTTCTTCACCGACGCGAAGATTTGTTGAGACGTTTGTAACTGAAAAAGACTGCTCAGCAGTCGGTCGCACTCCGGTAGTTAGCGGTCGAGAGGACCTGTCAATCCCGTCGATGTCGCGGTAGTTCACCGTGAGATCAACAGAGTATGCTCGAAGTGTAGCGTCGTCAACCATTTCAACGGTATATTCGATGACGCGTTGTTCGCCTGGCTCCCACGACCCGATATTTGCCGTTGAACTCTTCGATCCGGTCCCAAAGAGAAGTTCATCGCTGGAAGACGCTGCAGCAACGCTCGCGTCCCGTGCTGCTCGGTCACCAACATTCTCTATCGTTACAGTGAGATTTCCGCGGTCACCGACTTGTGAAGTAGTTGTTGAGTCGACAATATCGAATCGCGACTGACTGCGCACACGAATCGTCACATATTCTGTTCGACTCCGGTCGAAATCGTTGTATTCGGGTCCAAAGCTATCGTAATTGACACTCCGAGTAGATGCATAGCTGATTTTGACCGGAACTCGGTATGTCCCTGGTTCCGCACTATCCTTGATCGTGATGTTCACAGGTGGAGCTGATGCTGTCCCTGTTGGTACATTTCCGATGCTGACTGAGCCAGTATTTATTTCAATTGGTGCGGATCCAGATTTAACATCGGCTGTGACACCACGAGCGGTTGTGATGCGATTTTCATACTCTGCAGGGCCTCCTTTTCTAATTGAGCCTCTATTTACTATTTCAAGCCTAAGTTCTGCCTGAGTCCCTGGTTCAAACTCTTGGGTGGGGGCATTGAGATCAATATCTGGAGATCCAATTACTTGTCCAGAATTCCCCGCTGTTTGTGCAGTTACTGGAGCGATAGTTGAACCAAGAAGCACGGCAGAAAGAATAGCTGCAACCGCAATAGAACGTACGTGATTATAGATCACGGTTCACCTGAGTAACTTCATTCGGACACACTCGCGCTGAAAACATCTCCTGGGTTGGGGCCAAGTCGGCTTGTTTGTACATACCTACATACAGACTGTGTTAGGAACCTTAAGAATGTTTTCTCATTGTTTGATAGTGCTAGTGGCCCCACCATTCGTATTTATTTAATACGTATCCCCCCTGTTGCGTTGCAGTAGCGAGCCTCTCCTAGAGAATCGGTCGTTCTTGATGGATTTTCTGTGCGTCTTCAGCCATCCGTTCTATAGTAGTCATTAGAAATAATTGCTCACTTTTGGAAGCGACAGTTGGTCGAGAGCGGTATCGATCGCGGTGGTCAGTTGCTCAAGCGAGTCGAAGAACCAGTTGCTGAGAGCGTTTTGGAGTTGTCGCCAACACTCTTCGACAGGATTGAGTTCCGGCGAATACGCCGGCAACGTGACGAAGGCGAGGTCGTCACGGGCCGCCAGGTCCGTGACGTCCGACGCCTGAAAGTACGGCGCACCATCCAGCACGACGATCAAGTCTTCTTCGAATTCTTCGCATAACGCGAGAATGAAATGTTTCGCGTGATCGGCGGTGACGTATTCGGTAAATCGGGAGAAAAAGCAGTCGCCGTCTTCGGTGATCGCGCCGAGCAGACACGTCCAGTCGAGTTGACCGGACAGTTCGACGCTCGGCCGCGTGCCGCGCGGAAACCACGCGGCACGCGGCTCGACTTGCACGGATTTCTTGGTCTGGTCGATACAGACTACGGTGGCGTCCATATCCCGCCGCTTTTTTTTTGAGAGTGCCGTAGAACTTTTATTGCTCGTCTTCGTCGGCTTCGGCGGCTTTCCGGCGCGGTTTCTGATAACTCAATCCCGCTTCTTTCTGCCGTGTTGAATAGCGGCCTCTGAGCCAAAATAAGTTGACATCAGCTTTGAGACCATGAGCATCAGCCCCTAACAACCCGACTCAAATTCTGACCATCCCGACCAACACCGCTGTTCAACAGAGCACTTCTTTCTGCCGTGTTGAATAGATGCTGAGTCGCGGTTAGAGTGGTTCACAGAGCGGTTCTATGTTCGAGATGGCGAACATCAGGACAATCTCACGGAACTGTCGATACCAGCCGAGCGCTCGCACGGTGTCGCCGAGCGAGCGCTTCGTTGTCGAATACGATGTTTCGGCCATCCAGCGTTGAGAGTAGCCTTTTGTCCGGATGAGTGCGTTGTGTCCTAGCGTCAACGGTCTTGATCCACGCTGTAAAATGAGTGGTTCGACGCCAAGCGCGTAGAACTCGTATTTCGTGATCCAGCTGTGGAAGGCTTTGTCTGCAGCCACGGACAGCAGGTCGTCCGCGTTCCGGCGGACGACCTGCGTCCCGGTCTTCGTATCGTGTTTCCACCGGGCAGATATGTGCACGTCAAGGACAGCAAGAGATTCTCTATCGGTTAGTGTCGTCACTTTCAGTGTTTGAACGTTGCTTCCCGACCGCTGGCGGTAGTATGATGAGGCTGAGCGGCGGTCGAAGAACGTGCTATCGAGTGCGGCGTGGCCAGACTGCGGGTGCTGCTGCGCTGAAACGCGCAGCAGCGCCCGCCACACCCACATTTCCAGCCGGTCGAATGACTTGTAGACCGTGGTAAAGTCAGGTAGATCGTCCGGATCTAGACCAAGTGCATCACAAATATCGGTCATATACTGTAGCCGATTCGGTGTTTCACGGTAGCTGTGGCCGTCTTCGACTCGGAAACAGTGGAGAACGACGTGCTTCCAGCGGGCGAACCCGTCGCTGGCGGGCTCGCCCGCGTGCTTCCCCAACGCTTGTTTGACTAGCTGCCGACACTGCTCAACGAAGTCGAGGAGATTGACTTCCATAGCTAGAATTGATTTCCTCGGCTTCGTCCTTCTAACCCGTGATAACCGCCGATTAGATCTCTATTCAACGCGGCACTTCTTTCTGCTCTGTTGAATAGCGGTGTTGGTCGGGGTAGTCGGAGTTTGAGTTGCTCGTTAGTAGCTGACGCTAGTGGTCTCAAGACCAAGATAGTTTCAGTGTGGCTCAGAGGCCGCTATTCAACAGAGCACTTCTTTCAGCAACCGCCGGCAGTTCGGGATTGAATAGGTGACACCGTGCGTTTCTTCGAGATAGTCTTGAGCGAGCGCCGGCGCGTCGACCCCAGCTTTTTCGGGCGGTTCGTGAACAGTCTCTTGGAAATTTTGCTGCTCTGAACCTGATAACTTTCTTTTTCTACCAGTTCTCTTATCATCAGTTACAGCCTGCTCAAGCGACTCGTCAGTGTCGAGTCGCTTGAGCCAGCTATAGATCGTTCTTCGACCGGTGTCGTGCCACGCAGCAAGTTCGGTCTGAGTGACGCCATTTTTGTATGCGATCGCCGCTAACAACCGTTGTGTCGGCTTGTTTCCGTCCACATTGTCGAGAGCGTCTTGAAGTTCCTTGACGGAGATCCCGTCAAGATGATCCTTTAAATCGTTCAACGTACTACGGGCAAAAAGTTCTAACGATTACTATAGCCGTTGAACGCCACGCTCATCTGATCCAGTTGTACCCTATGATCGAGTTGGGTTATGAGCTACCGGATTTGGATGAGTTGTCGCTGTGGGCGTCACGAAATCCAAATCCACACAGAGATCGATTACGTGAGCAGGTTGAACAAGGTGAGTTCGGCTTTGACCGCCATTAAACTAGAACCGATGGTGCGTGCGCAATTTGAGTAATCTCTGAGGAGGTCTGCGAGTTGCATAGGCACTTCTCGTTACGGCCTCCTCGCTTCTCAAGCGCGTTCAACTAGACAATGCCCTGCGGAGGTATGTGCAGTATATTTAATACCGACCGAAACGGAGCGACCTATATGCTAGTGGTCTCCGATGCGGCCCTCCTGCCGAGCAGTTGGTTCGACATAAAACTCCCTTTGAGGGGGGAACCTACGTGACGCGAGGTACTGCAGCCGTACTCGCTTGTCTTATTGTTGTCGGATTATTTCCTGTATCTGTCGCGGGTGCAAACATCAACGCCTCCATCGCAGACGTTGACATCTCAGTTTCATCACCAGCACCAGGTGAACCCGTCACATTTCACGCGACAGTCCGAAATCTCGAAAGTAGTGATGCACCGCTCAAAATTAACGACATCGTGATCCGGCGCTCTGACTTGAGTGCTATCGAGCGTGCCTCGAATCTAGGCTCGATTTCGCCGGGCAGCACGTTGGAAGTGCCATTGACGGCGACGTTTGACTCGGCAGGGACGAAAGATCTCCGTGTCATCGTGTACGGTCGCGACCCCGGGACAGGCACGAGCGTCAAATTCCAATATCCGGTACAACTGAACGTTGAAGAGCGTCACCCGCAGATGGACCTCACAGCTAACGATTCCGTTGCCGGCGTCGAATCGACCGGTGAAGTCACGGTCGCAAACGGTCTTGACTCCCAGATAACAAATGTCGAGATCGTCGTTGAGGGCGACGACATTGAAATGACACAGAGCAGAACAGTAGCGTCAAGTATCTCTCAGAATGGTTCTATGACCGCCCCATTCCGGTTCCGGCCAGAGTCCTCTGGAGAGCACAAATTGACCACGACGGTCAGCTACACGGTCGGTGACGACATCACGCGCACTACGACCCAGACGAAAGTCATCGACTCAGACCCACTCCGGAACAGCGTGGAACTCGATACGACTGCAGTCGGCAGCGGCACCGACCGCGCGCTGCGAGTCGCCGTCTCTAACGGGGCCAACGCGCCGCTCTCAGATGTCACTGTCAATGCAACGTCTGCGAACGCGTCGTTCCAGCGCGTACTGCTCGAGAATATCTCAACTAGCACGACCCAAGAAGTGCGACTGAACGCCACGACGGACGAACCTCGGGCGGACGTCACCGTCACAGCCGAGTACGAACTCGGGACAGAAACGGAGCGGACGACCGCCGAAACGACGCTCCGGTCCGTCCCAGGGACGATAGACCTCACCGGGCTGGACGTGATCCGTCAGGGCGGGCGCCTCCAGATTTCCGGGAGTGCGAGCAACGTCGGCTCGACAGATGCGGACAGCGTCCTCGTCAGCGTCGCCGATACCGAGAACGTCACCCCGGCGACGCCAAACCGTGACTACTTCGTCGGGACGGTTCCGGCCAGTGACTTCGTCTCCTTCGACGTGTACGCACGGACGGAGGGGAATGTCACGTCGGTGCCACTGGAGGTGACATATCTCGTTGACGACACGCGGAAGCGACAAACGTTCGACGTCAACCTCGACCGGATGGGCGGTTCGGCACAGCAGTCCGAGCAGGACAGCGACAACGGGGGCGGTGATCAGAACAGTATGCTGCCGGTGTTCATCGCTGGCGGACTGGCGCTACTGGTCGTCGTTGGTGTCCTCGTGCGCCGCTACCGAAGTGGTGACGATGAAATCGAGGTATGACGGTCATCGACGCACAGGGACTGGTCAAGCGCTATCGTACCGGCGGTCAGACCCTCTACGCGCTGGCGGGTATTGATTTCGCCCTCGAGGCCGGCGAGTTCGTCTCGATTATGGGCCCCAGCGGCAGTGGCAAGACAACCCTGCTGAATACCCTTGGGCTGCTGGATACGCCGACGGAAGGGACCGTCCTGCTGGAGGGGCAGGATGTGACCGGTCTCGGCGACAGCAAGCGGACCGCGCTCCGCAAGCGGACGGTCGGCTTCGTGTTCCAGCACTTCTATCTCCTGCCGACGCTGACTGCCGTCGAAAACGTCGAGGTCCCTCTGCTGTTGGACAGCGACCCGGAAGTCACAAAGCGGGCCAGAACGCTCTTAGAGCGGCTCGGTCTCGACGACCGACTGGATCACAAGCCCGACGAACTCTCCGGTGGCCAGAAGCAGCGCGTCGCCATCGCGCGCTCGCTCATCAACAGCCCGAAGGTCGTACTCGCCGACGAGCCGACGGGCAATCTCGACAGCGAGACCGGGCGACAGATACTCGACGAGTTCCGCCGCATCGCCGACGAGGACGACGTGGCAATCGTCGCAGTCACCCATGACGATCTGGTCAATGAGTACGTCGACCGAACCGTCCATCTGGTCGACGGCACCATCGGGAGAGAGCGAAAGAATGGCGGGTAGGTTCTTCCCGGCCGCGTTGATGGCGCGGCGCAACCTCACACGAACGAAAATGCGGTCATTGCTGGCGTCGCTGGGCATCGTCATCGGCGTCGTCGCCATCGCTTCGCTGGGGATGTTCGGCGTTGCGCTCCAGTACTCGTTCACCCAGAACCTCGGCAATGTCGGCAACCAGCTCACGGTGTACCCAAATTCCGGCGAAAATGTTACTGAACTCACCGAGCGCGACATCCGCACTATTCGTAGAGAAGCAAGCCCGACAGCGACTGTCTCACCGGTAAAGACGCGCGTTGGGACGGTCTCGTACAACCGCGAGGACGCCGCCAGTGAGACAATATACGGCGTTGAGAATCCAGCAGCGTTGTACGAGGCCCAGGAGGGGCGGGTGTCTCCGTTCCGGACCGGCGCGCTCATCGGGTCAGATGTCGCGGAAGAGCACGATTTGCATCCAGGAAGTCAGATCACTGTCAACGGGACCAGCGTCCGTATCCGAGCCGTGCTGGAAGAAGGCGACGCGTTCTCCTCAGCGAACCCCGACAATCGAATCATTATGCCGGTGGGTTCGTTCAGTGAGCGTAGCTACTCGGAAGTGTACATCACTGAGTCGACTGGGACGCGAGCCAACGAGACGGCCATGGGGATACGCGACTCACTCAACGATCGTGAGCAGCGGGTCTCCGTTCAGGAACTAGGCTCGCTCGTTGACACTATTGAACAGCAGTTCCAGATCATCAACACCGTCCTCGCCGGTATCGCATCGATTTCGCTGCTCGTGGCCGGTATCTCGATTCTTAACGTCATGTTGATGTCCACCGTCGAACGTCGGGAAGAGATCGGCGTCCTTAGAGCGGTCGGCTACCAGAAACGAGATATCCTCAAAGTGATGTTGATGGAAGCGACACTGCTCGGATTCCTCGGTGGTATCGTTGGCGTGGCTCTGAGTGTCGGTGCCGGACTCGCAATTAATCATTACGCTGTCGGCGATGCGATGGCCGTTTTCAGGCTGCCAAACGTCTGGTACGTCGGCGCGGCATTCACTTTTGGGGTGCTAACGAGCATCGTCAGCGGGCTGTACCCAGCTTGGAAAGCAGCGAGCGAGGAACCAGTTGACGCGCTACGTGGTTAAACAGACCTGCGGCATCGATGCCGCAACATCATCGGCCTCCGTGGGCTATCTCGTCCGAACTATACGTAGTCTAAGAACCAATCCGGAGCGCCGGTGTACTCGGTACAGCAGCGCTTGCGGTATGGTTCTCCTCTGGCGTTCGATAGATATCTCGTCCAAGTCGGCGGTGGTGCAGA